>JAYRVN010000532.1:0-11040 GCA_041918535.1 Chloroflexota bacterium | reverse complement strand
TTGAGCAGTTGAGAAAAGAGCTTGATCTCATTGCCAACCTATTATCCCGGCACGGCACAGGAGATCCCAGAATGTTTGAGCCCCCCTTTGAAATACTCGACAGGCTAGATGAGATCGAAGACAGGCTAGATGCGCTCGAAGGGGACGCAGTGTAATGCCATTGTTTCTAGGAGACACTAACAATGCGGTAAACTGAAATTGCAGGAAGTTCAAACACGACTGGCAGTAAACTGCGCCGACACATACCCGACTCTAAGTTCAAGTTAGTGCTTAAAGCCTCGCACGACATCACCAATTCACTGTTGAAGTGGGGATAGACCTTCCGGTCGAAGTATTCCGAACGGTCGACACCCACGCTAGTGATGTGGCCGCATGTGACGTGGGCATCACCGACCTGGAACATGTTATGTTCTGTGGCGAAAATCACTAATTCCATTTAGAGGTGTTCAAGTGGCTTCATTGCGCAAAGCTATAACAGTAACATTCCTGGTGGTAGTACCTGTGCTTGGATTCCTTTTTGTCGGATGTGCGTCCGGGCCGGCAAATCCAGTTTTTGTCCCCCCTGCTTCTCAACCAACCACCTACTCTGTTACATTGTTCTGCCCAGAGTGTGCTCAGATCGGGATGAAAATAAACCTTTGGACATCACCTAACAGGGCGGGTGTTGCCGGAAGTGTGCCCCATAACACCCGCGCCACGGTCATTGACACAGCCACCTATGATGGTGTCCTTCACTACAAAGTACAGGCTTCTGGGATTACTGGGTGGGTTTCCGACTCCTTCATCCAAAGGTAAGCTTGCATCCTCATTTCCTTAAACCTTGAACCGCACCCAGTAGTTCTGGTCCTCATAGGAGCGACACAGCCAGACTTCGTTCGCCGACCGGCGCGACTTAGGGGCAGGGGTAGAGGGGCCGCCTCAGACGTGCACCAAATAAGGCCGCAAGAACTGGCCGGTGTACGAAGCCTGCGTCGCAGCCACTTGCTCCGGCGTGCCTTCGGCCACAATCCGCCCGCCGCGCGCCCCGCCTTCCGGTCCCAGGTCAATCAGGTAATCCGCCACCTTGATAATGTCCAGGTTGTGCTCGATAATGACCACCGTATTGCCCTTATCCACCAGCCGATTGAGCGCCTGAATGAGCTTGGCAACATCATGCGAGTGCAAGCCGACAGACGGCTCATCCAGAATATAGATGGTGCGGCCGGTGGCGATCTTGCTCAACTCGCGGCTGAGCTTGACGCGCTGGGCTTCACCGCCGCTGAGTGTGGGCGCAGGCTGACCCAGGTGGATGTAACCCAAACCGACATCCGCCAACGTCTCCAGTTTGCGCTGAATGGGCGGGATGCTGGCAAAAAACTCCAGCGCCTCATCAATGGTCAAATCCAACACTTCCGCAATGTTCTTGCCTTTATAAATGGCCTGCAGCGTTTCACGGTTATAGCGCGCGCCCTGGCAAATCTCACAAGGCACATAAATGTCGGGCAAGAATTGCATTTCAATGCGGTTCTGGCCCTGCCCTTGACACGCTTCGCAGCGCCCGCCCTTGACATTGAAGCTGAATCGTCCGGGCCCATAGCCGCGCAGTTTGCTATCAGGCAGGCTGGCAAAGAGATCGCGAATGGGATTGAAGAGGTTGGTGTAGGTGGCCGGGTTGGAACGCGGGGTGCGCCCGATCGGGCTTTGATCGATCTCGATTACCTTGTCCAGGTGTTCTAACCCCTCGATCGCGCGGTGTTTGCCGGCCGGTTCTCTGGAATCATAGAAATGCTGCCGCAGTTTTTTGGCCAACGTTTCCACGACCAGGCTGCTCTTGCCGCTGCCGCTGACGCCGGTGACGCAGACGAATTGGCCCAGAGGAATCTTCACATCAATGTCGGCCAGGTTGTTCTCTGTCGTTCCACGTAGAATCAGGTATTGGCCGGTGCCTGCCCGGCGTTTGTGGGGTAGCGGAATGTACAAACGGCCGCTCAGATAGCCGCCGGTCAGTGAATGTTCATCTTCGGCCACCTGCGCCGGCGTGCCGGCAGCGACGATATAGCCGCCATGCTTGCCCGCTCCCGGCCCTAGATCAATGAGCCAATCGGCCTGGCGCATGGTATCTTCATCATGCTCCACCACCAAAACGGTGTTGCCCAGGTCGCGCATCCCTTTGAGCGTGCGGATCAGGCGGGCGTTGTCGCGCTGGTGTAAGCCGATGGAGGGTTCGTCCAGGACGTAGAGCACCCCCATCAGGCGGGAGCCGATCTGCGTTGCCAGGCGGATGCGTTGCGCTTCACCGCCGCTGAGGGTGCCGGCGCCGCGATCCAAGGTCAAGTAATCCAGGCCGACGTCAATTAGAAATTGCAGCCGGTCGTGAACCTCCTTGAGAATGGATTTGGCGATGATTTGTTGGCGCGGCGTGAGGGGGGTAGTTTCCGAATACAGGCGCTCGATCCATTGTAAAGCATCCAACACAGTGCCGCCGGTCAGGTCTATGATAGTGCGCTCTTCGATGTCCACCGCCCGCGCCACCGGGTTCAGGCGCGTGCCGCGGCAGGTGTCGCAGGGGCGGTTGACCATATATTCGGTCAGTTTGGCCCGCATGTATTCCGAGGTCGTTTCCTGAAAACGACGGTTCAGATTATTGATAACGCCCTCATAATGGGTGGTGTAAACCCGGCTGGAGCCCTCCCGGTTGGTGTAGTGAATCGGGATATCGGCGTGGCCGCTGCCATAAAGAAGCAGGCGCACTTGATCCGGCGAGAGATTGCGCACCGGCACATTGACGGGAATGTTGAAATGCTCACACGTGGCGCGCACAAGCTGCCAGTAATATCCCTGCTTGTCATCAGGCCAGGCCGCCACCGCGCCATCGCGCAAACTGAGGTTTTTGTTGGGGATGACGAGGTCGGGGTCAATGACCAACTTGGTGCCTAATCCCTGGCAATCGGGGCAGGCGCCGTGTGGGCTGTTGAAGCTGAAGGTGCGCGGTTCGATTTCCGGGATGCTGGTGCCGTCGTAGGCGCAAGCCAGGTGTTCGGAGAAAAGGTGGTCGGAGGGAGCGTCCCGGTGGGAGATGTCATTGATGATGACAGTGCCGCCGCCGAGGCGTAGAGCGGTTTCAATGGAGTCGGTGAGTCGGCTGCGGGCGGCCAGGAGTTCTTCGGAGGGATTTTCGGCCGAATCCTGAATCACTACCCGATCCACCACCGCTTCGATGGTATGATTTTTGTAGCGATCCAGCTCAATTTCCTCATCGACGGCGCGAATTTCGCCGTCTACCCGCACGCGCACAAAACCCGCCTTGCGCACATCCTCAAAGACGGTTTGATGGTGTCCCTTGCGGTCTTTAATGAGCGGGGCGAGGATTTGGATGCGACTGGCAGGCGGAAATTTGAGGACAGATTCGACAATGGATTCGGCCGATTGTGGCATCACCGGCCGTCCGCACACCGGGCAATGCGGCGTCCCCACCCGCGCAAACAACAGGCGCAAATAGTCGTAAATCTCCGTCACAGTGCCTACCGTTGAGCGCGGGTTGTGACTGACGCCCTTCTGGTCAATGGAAACAGCCGGGCTGAGACCCTCGATCAGGTCTACATCCGGCTTCTCCATTTGCCCCAGGAATTGCCGGGCATAGGCCGAGAGCGACTCGACATAGCGGCGCTGCCCTTCGGCGAAGATCGTATCAAATGCCAGGGATGACTTGCCCGAACCGGACAAGCCGGTGATGACTACCAGCTTGTCACGCGGAATCTCCACATCAATATTCTTGAGATTATGCTCACGCGCCCCACGCACCACAATTTTATCGAGCGACATATCGGCCTGACCTGGTGGCAAAATAGCAGAACATCCATTCTAACACACGCCCCCCGGCTCTGCCAACTTGTCTACCGGCTGGGTGTGAAAATTAACCCGTCCCTCAAATTACGCCGGGCGCGGGTAACAAAAAAAGCGGCTTGGAATGAATTCAAGCCGCTTCTCAAGCGTTTTTGCGCCGGTTTAGGCTTTATGCCGCGCTTTCCGGCCGGACAAAGGCCACACTATTCTCGCTGCCAAACACATTAGGCCAATAAGCGTCTGCAGCGGCATCGTTTGCCCAACGCGCATTGTCCAACAAGTAGCGAAACTGGACTGGGCCGGAGCCGGAGATGCGCATTTTGGTGTAGAATACGCTCGCCTGACGGCGGCGACGCATGGCAATCGGCTGCCAATGTCCCGCGTCACACACCAAAGCCGCCGACTCGGCGCCGGCATCTTCAAATTCAAACGTGATTTCGACCTCGTTTTTGGTCTTCAAATATCGTTTTGTCAACATGCTTAACTATCCTCACTGAGATTGGTTGGCCGGAAGCCAAACGGATCAAGTCTAGTAAAAAAGACCGGCCGCGTCTATGGTGTGTTATTAACCAAAAAGCAGGGAGATTATTTGTGCAACCTGACCCAGACGGGCCGGTCAACGTCGGGCCTTTGGCTCGCCGGGCGCATCTTCAAACGGGCCGTCGAGGTGGCAGCGCACAGTTTGGATGTTGACCAGGGCGTGCAGACGATGCAGCAGACGCACGAGTTGGCGCGGGCCGGCAATATCAAGCCCGATTGACAGGCGTCTTTCCTCCATGGTCAGCGAGGTCTTGATCCATTGAATGTTGATCATTTCCTGGTGCAGCAAGTCGGTGATCTCATACAACAGATTCGGCCGATCAAATACGTCCATCTCCACCCCTACCAGCCGTACGTGATTGTTCTCATCCTGACCCCAATGCAAACTCAACAACCGATTCGCGCTGGATTCTGACACGGATAAGTAAGGGCAACTTTCGCTATGGACGGTGACGCCGCCGTCTTTGCGCACATAGCCATAGATATTGACCGCCGGGCGCGGCTTGCAGACATGGCAGAGTCTGAGGGAACGCAAACCGGCATTCAGGATGATGACTCTCTCGCCGGTGTCTAACTCGATCACCTGACCCACCTGGTGCAACGGCGCGGAACTCCACAAATTGGCGAGCACCTGCGTCGACACCGTGGTTGGTAGGATATCGGCGCGTCCTATAGCGCGATATAACTCTTGCGGCTGCTTGAAGCCCATCGCCGCCGCCGCCTCGGCGGATGAATAGGCGGGCAGACCCACCATTACCAGTTCATCTTCGAGCAATTGCCGTCCGACTTGGGTAGCCACCTCATCGCTGAGCCGACGAAACCAACGGCGCACACTGTTCCGCGCATAGAGGGTCTTAATGTAGTTCAGGTCGTCTTCCAACCAGATACGCCGTGGATTGGGAACGCGGTGGCGCAAAATCTCCACCCGGTCGCCGTCTTGCAACGGGGTGTTGAGAGGGGATTGTACGCCGTTAATGCGGGCAGCGCGGCAAGTGTGGCCGACGGCAGTATGCACGAGATAGGCAAAGTCAATCGGCGTTGCGCCGCGCGGCAACTCTTTGGGTTCGCCACGCGGGGTGTAGGCGGTGATCTGGCGCGTCAAAACATCGTCAACCACAATGCGCACGGAATCGGCCGAATCTTGGGGTTCATCCTGAATGCGACTAATCCCCTGCAACAAAGCGCTCACCTGCTCCGTCATCTCGCGCACGAAATCCGGCGATACCGCGCTCCCACGCCGCGCCCAGCGCGCCAGAATGCCGATCTCCGACACCGTATTCATCGCCTCGGTGCGGCAACGTAACTTGATAGGATACCCATGCGCATGTAACACGGTCGTATGCAAAGCCCGGTATAGATTCTCGCGCGGGCGGGCAATGTAATCGTCGAATTTGCCGGGAACGGGCGACCACAAACTATGTAACACCCCTAACGTGGTGTAACAAGCCAGCCGCTCCGGCAACACAATCAACAACCGGGGCGTGCGATCAATGTGATAGTGCGTACGCCCGCCAATCCACAGGTTTTCATAAACGGAGTAGACATTGCGCGGGCTAGGCACGACATTAAGATACGGGATATTAGCCAACGCCAATGCCCGCTTGATCTCGGTGGTCAACTGATCCAATAACGGTTTCTGCTCTTGAAAAAGCTGCGCCAATTCCTCGCTAATATGCCGATAGGCATTGTAATCCACCACTTGCAGCGCCATACTCTGCAAGGTTTGTTTCATACTCCACATGCCCAACCGGTTCGCCAGCGGCCCGTAGACATCCAGGGTTTCCTGCGCGATCTTCTCTTGCTTCTGGCGCGGGAGCGCCCCCAGCGTTTGCATGTTGTGCAGCCGGTCAAACAGCTTGATAATGACCACCCGCATATCACGGGTCATAAAGCGAAACAGCTTGTTCAGTGTGGCGTTAGCTTTCTGCTCCGGCGTTAACTCTCCGTGCTGCGCCACATCTTCGGCCGTTTGCTCAAACTTGGTCACGCCGTCCACAATCTGGGCCACGCCCTGCCCAAATAGCGCCTCGATCTGTTCCACCGATACCCGCGTGTCTTCGGCCACATCATGCAAGAGCGCCGCAATCAAGGCCTCCGCGTCAATCTGATGGCCGGCCAAATAGTGGGCCACGGTCAACGGATGGGTAAAGAAAAGCTCGCCGGACTTGCGGCGTTGATCGCCATGCTCCTGGCGAGCGAATTCAAACGCCGCGCGGACCATCTCAACCTCCGGCGGCGTGAGATAACTCTCTATCAGGTTAAAGAATTGTTGACCATCCTCTGAAAGATGGAACATAGGCTTAACTGCTATCGCCTTTTTCGCTCCGCTCCGCGGCCGCGTCCTCGGCAGCCCGACGGCGAAAATCTACAAATCGGTAACCTACCCCGCGTTCGGTCAAAATATATTCTGGCTGGGCCGGATCGCGCTCAACCTTTTTGCGCAGATAGTTGATGTATAGCCGCAGATAATGGGTTTCGTCGCGGTATTCATAGCCCCACACTTTTGCCAACAGCGTGTCGTGCGGCACAACCCACCCGGCATTTTGAATCAGGTGGCTCAACAAGCGGTATTCCGTGGGGCGCAGGTCAACGCGTTTGTCATTGACGATGACCTGATGCCGATTGAAATCCACTTGCAGCCAGTCATCTATGCGCAAGACGGTGCGGGGCGCGGGCGCCGGCCATTCGGCCCGCCGCAACACGGCATTCACGCGGCTGCTCAGTTCACGCGGGCTAAAAGGTTTGGTGATGTAGTCGTCTGCCCCAAGTTCCAGCCCCAGGATTTTGTCGTCTTCGTCGGACTTAACGGTGACCAAGATGACGGGGACGGTGGAAACCTCGCGCAGCAAGCGCAATGTCTCGAAGCCATCCATTTGGGGCATCATCACATCCATAACGACCAGGTCAGGCACATGTTGGCGCACTTGTTCTAGCGCTTCCAGGCCATTACGCGCCTCAACGACCTGGTAGCCTTCTAGCTCCAGGTTCATGCGGATGAAGCGGATCATGCGGGGTTCATCGTCTACCACCAGAATAAGACGCGGAGCGGATTGTTCGAGGTTATCTGGAACTTTTTCTAACATGCCGACACTACTCCTTTAGCTATATTTTAGCGGGAGGGCTGGGTGAAAAGCAACAGGGAAAACCGGACTATGCGGCCGGGCTTAAGAGAAGCCGGCTGGAACGACGCGCAAGGCGACGGGCCATCAGGGGTTGGGCGGCGCAATTACTCGGCTCCAGGCTGTTTTGGGGAGGGTTGCGCGCGCCAGATGCGTTCGCCGCCGACACCGGCGATGTAGTTGCGGACACAGCGGGGCAGGCAAGCTGTCGAGCCAAACAGAACGGCAATTTGTGACGTATAGGCGGCGATGGCGGCAATACGGGCGGCAACGGCGGCCGAGGACAGGTTGATTAAGGCAGCGCTCCAGTCGGCAGATGCGCCTAAAGCAGCGTCGAGGCGGCCGGGTTCGCCGACATAGGGATAATCTTCATAGTATTGCAGCCGGGCGCCGAAACACATTTCGGCCGAAATTCGCACCAATTGATGATCCACATGACCACCAACGCCTAATGGCCCATAAATAGCCCGCGCAGGGGGGAGCGTGGCAAAACGTTGGGCCAGGCTGTGGCTGAGGGGAAATTCGGCCGAATGTACGGCTCCAAACAATGCCGCCGCCTCTGCATAAAGCGGCTCACCGGTCAGTGGATGGCGGCGATAGATACAATCCCGAATTTCCCAGTGCGCATAATCCGCCCCCAAAATCCGGCAGGCCTCGATATCCTCGGCGCGTCGCCCGGCCACCGGATTGCCCGACAAGCCCCAGTCGGCGTGCAATTGCTGCGCAAAGGGCGACAACGCCTCCAAAGGCGCATCGCCGGCTGTGACAGTCACGATCAGCACGCGTTCACCCGCCTGAGTTTGCGTGTAAATATGCCCACCGCAAGATAAGGCTGCATCATCCAGATGCGGGGAAAGATAAATGGCGTTATACTCCGGTTCTAGAATTAACATAAACACAGCATCCATTCGATGACAGGCTAATGGCTGGTTGACCCGGCCTTACCGAATTGTACGGCAACATGGGAGCATCGGCATGAATATCGAAAAACGTCGTGTTGTTATTACCGGCGTCGGCATGATCAGCCCTTTAGGGCATACCGTGGCCGACACCTGGGCGGCTATCGTCGCCGGTCAATCCGGTCTGGGCCCTATGACCCTCATTGATCCGGCCGACCACACATCCGGCGGATTATGCGAAGTCAAGGGGTTTGAGCCGACGCAATACATGTCGGCCAAAGAGGCGCGCCGGCGCGACCGTGTGCAGCAATTTACCGCCGTCGCCGCTCAGGAAGCCATGGCGCAATCCGGCCTGGAAGTTACCGACGCCAACCGTGAGCGTATTGGCGTGTACATGGGCACAGGCATTGGCGGTATCCGGGCTTTAATCGAGCAAGAACACATTCTGCTGGACAAGGCGTATCGCCGCCTCAGCCCTTTTGGCATTACGATGATTATGCCGAATGGCGCGGGCGGAATGTTGAGCATTATCTATGGCCTGCAAGGACCAAACACGACCATTTGTACCGCTTGCGCCGCCGCCAACGACGCTGTCGGTCATGCTTTCCGAGCGATTCAATGGGGCGAAATGGATGCCGCGCTGGCCGGCGGCGCGGAAACAGTCTTGACGCCTATTGCCGTGACCGGCTTTGAAATCGCCCGCGCCACTTCGCCGCGAGCCACCCGCGCCCCTAGCCCGTTCGACCTGAATCGAGACGGCATGATCATCGGCGAAGGGGCGGCCATCCTGGTGTTGGAAAGTTTGCCCCAGGCGCTGGCGCGCGGGGCTGAGATTCTGGCCGAGCTGGTGGGCTACGGCCAGACTACCGACGCGTTCCACATCACGGCCCCCCGTGAAGACGGCAGCGGCGCGGCGCGGGCGGTGAGCCAGGCGCTGGCCCAGGCTCAACTGAACCCCGAGGCGGTGGATTACATTAACGCCCACGGCACGGCCACGCAATTGAATGATTCGGCCGAAACGGCGGCGCTAAAGCGGGTTTTTGGCGCTCACGCGTATGCCATCCCCACCAGTTCCACCAAATCCATGACCGGCCACATCCTGGGAGCAACCGGGGCGTTGGAAGCGATCTTCTGTACCTTGGCGATTCGCGACCAGGTGGTTCCGCCGACAATCAATTACGACACGCCGGACCCGCAGTGCGACCTGGATTATGTGCCGAACCAAGCGCGGTCGGCGCGGGTGAACGTGTGCTTAAGCAATGCCTTCGGTTTTGGCGGCCATAATTCCGTGTTGGTGATCCGTCGCTTCGTCGCCTGATGGGTTGAACGGTCAGCCGGGAAGTAGGGAGCGGATGGGCGAGGTTGCGGAGCTTTTAGCGCATTTGGGGGTGGCGACGCGCCAGAGCGATCTCTATTTGCGCGCCTTGACCCATCGTTCGTATGTGAATGAACATGCGGAGGAATCGGCCGATAATGAGCGCCTGGAATTCCTGGGCGACGCCGTGCTGGACTTTGTCGTGGCCGCCTACCTTTATCGGCGCTACCCTGACCGACCGGAAGGGGAATTAACCACCCTGCGCGCGGCGCTCGTGCGCGCTCGCGCGTTGGCCGGCTTCGCCCGACAGTGGCAAATAGACCGCTATCTGCGCCTGGGACTGGGGGAAGCCGAGAGCGGCGGCCGTACCAAAGATGCCGCTTTGTCGGCGGCGTTTGAGGCGATTATCGGCGCCTTGTACCTGGATCAAGGCTTGGAGACCACCCATCAACTGGTTGAGCCGCTCATCGAGCCGGCTTTGCAAGAGATTATCCGCCAATCGTTGCACAAAGACGCCAAGAGTGAGTTTCAAATGTGGGCGCAGGCGCAGTTCAACCTCACCCCCCACTATGTGGTGATTGCCGCGGAAGGGCCGGATCATGCCAAGACCTTCACCATGCAGGTGTGGGTGGGGGAGCGTTTGTGGGGGGAAGGGCGTGGCGCGAACAAGCAACAAGCGACTCAGGCGGCGGCGGCGGCGGCGCTGGCGGATTCGGCCGAATATCGTCCCTAACAATCAAGCCGGCTTGACCAGCCTAACGATCTCGCCATCAGCCAAGTGAACACAATGCGCTTGCTCATCACCGGCGGCAGCGGCTATTTGGGCCGACACCTCGCGCCATTGGCGGCGCGCGGGTGTGCGGTGGCGTATACGTACTTTGCCGGCGAGCCGTTGGCGCAAACCGGGCTGACCGGTTTCCGGCTGGATATACGCGATGGGGCGGCCGTCGCGGCGTTGGCGGCGCAGTGGCGACCACACGCCATCATTCACACGGCCGGGTCTAACCGCACGCCGGATATGGCGGCAGTGATCGTACAGGGCGCGCGCCATGTGGCGGCGGCAGCCACGCAGGTGGGGGCGCGCCTGATTCATCTTTCCAGCGATGTGGTGTTTGATGGCGCGGGGGGGCCGTATACAGAATCGGCCGAAACCCATCCCCTCCACGCCTACGGGCAGGCCAAAGCAACCGCTGAAACGTTGGCGCAAGCGACGCCGAACCATGTGATTGTGCGCACCTCGTTGATTTATGGGTTGCGCCGGATGGATTGGAGCGCGAGTTGGATGGCGTCGGCTTTGCAACGCGGCGAAACGGTGACGCTTTTCACCAACCAATGGCGAAATCCC
>JAYRVN010000531.1:0-13512 GCA_041918535.1 Chloroflexota bacterium | reverse complement strand
TGCCAGGCGAGTTTTTTCCAGCGCGCCGCTGTCGGCGATGGTCTGGCGCATGGCAGCGAAGAGGAGTTGGCAAGCATCATAGGCTGTGCCGGCATACGGCCCGGCCTGTTCGTCGAAGGGAGTGGTGGCTGCGTAGGCGGCGCTAAATTCGGCCGAAAATTGATCCACCGCCGTTTCCCCCCAGGGCGCTTCCCCCATAGGCAGGAATGGTATCCCCGCCGCCGCGTACACCGGCGCCGCTGCCGCAGTGGTCTCCGGCTGCCAATTCCCCATGACCGCTATCACATCGGGGTCCATGGCTAACGCCTGCGCCACGTCGGCCGCCAGGGCCGGATCGCCGCTGTCATCATAGGCCACCAGGGCCACTCGATAGCCGTCCAACCCCCCGGCTTGATTGATCTCCCGCACGGCCAATCGGGCGCTGTAGATCACATCATAACCGATCGGTCGCCCGCGCCCTTCAAAGGGGGCGACCAGCCCTACTTTCACCACGACCGGCTGCGTGAAATTGCACCCGACCAGCGCCAGTCCGACCAGGGCCAGGCCCAGGGCTGGAATGAGCCAGAACCTATTGGCAGTTCGCCACATTGATCAGGTGCTCCTCATAAGTTACGCTAAACTGATGCGAGCCGGGGCGCAGGCCGTTGCACGAAGCCACGAAGAAGATGAAATCAGTCTCAGTAGGCTCGGCCACCGCCGCCAACGCGCCCAGGCCGGGGCTGGCAATCGGGCCCGGCGGGAATCCGGTATAGAGATACGTGTTATAGGGAGAATCCACTTTCAAATCGTCCAGACTGAGCGGTGTTTTCCACCAGGTGTCGCCCACCCCATCGTAGCCCAGGGTGTATTGGACGGTCGGGTCAGCGTCGAGTTTCATGCCCTGAGCAATCCGGTTGAGATAAACGCTGGCGATGATGGGCTGTTCTTCGGCCAGCACGGCCTCGCGCTCGACAATGGAGGCGACGATCACTGCCTGGTAAAGCGTTAAGCCTTGCGCGCCGAATGCCTGACGCATGCTGGCATCTACCCGCTCCCCGAATGTGCGCAGCATGAGGTCAACCAGGTAGGCGGCATCGGCGTCCAGCGGCACGCGATAGGTGTCGGGGAAGAGGAAGCCTTCGAGGGAGAGCAGGCTGGAATCGGCCGATACCGAGGCCAGGAAGTCATAAGGGGCGAGATCAAAGGGGGCTTGCCGCTTCACAAGCGCGGCAAACTCGTCTGCCTGGATCTGCGCCGGCTGGTTTTGTTCCAAATAGCGCACGAATTCCTCCAGCCGCCACCCCTCCAAAAAGGTGAGAGAAACATCTGGACTGGTGGCTTGCGTCAGCGCTGCCGCTAGTTCCGGGATGGTGAAGGTCTGGTTTAAGGAGAATTGGCCCGCTTCCAGGGCCATATCCAAACCGTAAAAGCGCAAGTAGTTGAGAAATGTGTTTTCGTTGCCGGGCGCGAGCATCCCTTCAGCGGCCAGATCGGCGGCAATTTGCGGCGCTGTTTGGCCCGGGGAAACGGTGAAGGTTAGGGCGACATCTGCGCCGGCGCCGGCTGGGGCGCGCAAATCGGCGGCATGGGCGGCGAGGTAGGTTTGTAGGAAGACGCGCTCAAGCCAACTGAGTTCGGGATTGCCGGTATCGGCCGAAACGCGGGGTGTAAATTCCTGGCCGGCTGCCTGCCAGCGTTGGTAAACGATCAAGCTGGCCCCGACGAACAGGGTGAGGACGACCAGAAAAAAGAACAGGCGCAGACTCAGGCTCAGCAGGCGGTAGAGGGTGTCTGTTTCCTGGTAGGGGTTGGATGTCAGGGGCTTGCGTCGGCGTTTGGTCACACGATCACCTTTCGGCCGAATTGTCGGGTTGGGCTGGGTGGATAGTTTGCGCGTCGAGATAATCCTGCAAGATGTGAGCGGCGGCCACCGCATCCACACGCGCAGCGCGCGCGCGCAGGTCACGCACACCTTGCGCCCGCAGCGAGGCGTCTGCCTGTCGGCTGGTCAGGCTCTCATCCCAGAGCACCACCGGCGTGGGCAATTGGGCAGCGCAATCGGCTGCGTAATCGCGCACCCAGGCGGTGGTGGCGCGGTCGCGCCCGCTGAGGTGTACCGGCAAGCCGATCACCACCAGGGCAACCCCTTCGGCGGCGATGATGTCGCGGTAGCGGGCAAAATCGGCCTGGCGCGAACGGCGCGTGAGCACCGTGTGGCCGTGAGCCAGGCGACGACCGGCGTCGCTGAGGGCCACGCCAATGCGTTGGCTGCCCAGGTCCAGAGCCATAACGCGCCCAGGTAATTCAGCGGACGAGGACATAGGCAGCGTTCATGGCCCCTGATAGACGACGCGGGGCAACGTCCAGACAGTTGAGCAGGCGAAAGACAGCGGGCAACATGATCACAAGTATATCGAATTTTGGGGCAGAAAACTGGCGATAAGCCGACGGTTGGCCTACCGTTCTAAGGATTGTTATCAATATCGGCCTGAATGCGCACGGGGATGTAGGGCATTCGGCCGAACCAAGCCGGCCAGACCTGTACGGTGGGCGGCTCGCGCAGCAAAAGATTGTGCCCCAGATAGCTGGCCGCCACGCCGATATCTTGCCCGCGAATGGCGGCGATGACTTGCCGCACCGGCAGATCGGCGACGAGGGTGGCTTCCGCTTCCAGGATGAGGCTAACTCGCCCCTGGCTGTCTACGCCGACTACGTTGCCCAGTTTCGGCCGAATCGAATCCGGCAGCAAAATAAATCCCTTGCGCACATTCACTTTCAGTTCGTCATAGATCAAAGAAAGGGCGGCGTCACGGGGCACGGCGGTGCCGTGCAGCGCCACGCGCATCTCCATCGTCAACGTGTTGGTCTCTTGCCCCGGCGAATGGGAGTAATTCTCATAGTAGATTAGCACCACCCGCACCGAATCTTCGGCCAGGAATTCCGACTCATCCAGGTCAGCCGTCATTTCGGTGATAGCGCGTGTGCGCAGCGTCTCCAAAACATGGTTGCGCAGGCGCTCATAATCACCTTGCGTGGCTGTGGGGGCGGGGCGGGTGGTGCCGCCGGTGATGGGTTTCAGGTTGCGGACGTTGAGTTGGGCGGCCAGAGGGCCTTCGATGCGATTAATTCGGCCGATTTCCACATTCCCCTTCGCGCCCGGCGTTAGAGCCACAACCTCGGCTTCCACCTGCCCGCCGATAGTTGCCGGCGCTTCTACCGCGGCCACGGTCTGGTACACCAGCCGATCCCCGGTGGACGTGCTGATGCGCGTCCCGGCCGGGATGGTTAACTTCTGCGGAATCTGGTTGGCAAAGACGACCAGACCGCGCGCGGGCGCGTTCGGCAGGCGGATTGTCCCGGAAGTTGCCAGGCTGGCTTGCCACTTGTCCAACACCACCAGAATGCGGCCGGGCACGGTTGCCCCACCGAAATTGACGGCGTCAATCTGAGGATCGGCCACGATCTGGCGCGTTACCCGCAATGTTTCCAGATACGGCTTGAGCGTGAGCCGAGCGTGGGGCGCAACGTAGAAGCCGGCGATGGCGAGGATAGCCAGAGTGATAAAGAAGAAAACGATAACCATGTAACGGTTGAGCCAGGCCCGCCAGGCTGGCAAGGGCGTCAGGCGGCGGTGCATGCTCCGGCGTTCCGCCTCGTCCATGGCCGTGGCCCGGCCGGGGCGTCGAGGCGGGGCCGGCCGCCACCAGGGGCGCGGTCGCTCCAGCCGGCGTTCGCCCAGCCAGATGGAGGGATAGACCGGCACATCCAGGTGGCGGGCCGCCAGCATGACGCTAGGGTTAAGGGAAACCAGGCCCAGCCTGACGTTAAGCTCGCGCGCCAGTTGGCGCAGGCGCGCCAGGTCCAGGCGCTCGGTGAGCAAGGGGGTGCGGGCGGGCATGACGAACAAAACATGCCTGGCCGAGGCCTGGCGGATTTCCGCCTCTAGCCCGGTCAACGTTGTCTCGCCGGTTACATAGACGACTTGAACAGTCATACAGCCAAGTATAGCCTATACTCAACGAGGTAGAAGGGCGGGGAGAGAGTTTTCACCCGTTCTTTGCGAAACCTCGGGCGCGGGTCATTGGTTTCCCGCCGCCCACAATTCGGTTAGCTTCAGACAAAGTTGCAGCGAGCGGGCCATATCGTGCAGGCTTACCCATTCCAGCGGCCCGTGAATGTTTTGCATTCCGGTGAATAGATTGGGCGCCGGCAACCCCCTTTCCGTCAGATTAGACCCATCCGTGCCGCCGCGAATGGGGGTGGTGATGGGCGGGATGCCCAGTTCGGCCAATGCTGCCAGGGCCAGATTGACGGGGCGCATATCTTTTTCCAGCCAATAGCGCATATTGCGATATTGACGCGTGATCTGGCAAGTGATGCCGGCGCGAGGTTCGGCCGAATTCAACTCCCGGCAGGTCTGTTCCAATAAAGCGCCATGCGCCGCCAATCCTTCCAGCTCAAAATCGCGCAAAATGAAGAACAGCCTGGCCTGCGCCGCGGTGCCGTCAACTTTGTACAGATGCAGGAAACCCTCACGCTTGTCGGTTGTCTCCGGCGTGCGCGTGGTCTGCGGCAGCGAGGTGATGAGCCGGCCGGCTAGGGTCAGCGCGTTCACCAGTTTGCCTTTGGCCGCGCCGGGATGGGTGGAGACGCCGGTGATAGTGACGACCGCTTTATCGGCCGAAAATGTCTCATACTCCACTTCGCCCAACTCCCCGCCATCCAGCGTATACGCCACATCCGCCGCCAAATCCTCCAGTTTCAGGTGCGAGATGCCGCTGCCGATCTCCTCGTCCGGCGTGAAGCAGACGCGGATCGCGCCGTGCCGTATTTCCGGGTGGCGCAGGAGGATTTCTACCAGGGTCATGCCGATGGCTACGCCGGCTTTGTCGTCGGCCCCCAGCAGGGTGGTCCCGTCGGCGGTGACGATGTCTTCGCCGATCTTCTGGGCCAGGTAAGGGCTATTGTCGGTTGTGATGCGCTGGTCGGGAGCGTTGGGCAGGATAATCGGCGCGCCGTCGTAGCGGCGATGAACGCTGGGTCTGACGGCATGGCCGGGAAAGGCGGGCGAGGTGTCAATGTGGGCCAGGAAAGCGAGCGTGGGCAAGGATTCGGCCGAAACCGTCGCCGGCACGGTGCCCAGGACACAACCGTAGTCCGTCAGGCGCACATCGGCCGCCCCCAATTCCATCAACTCCTTTTGCAGCAGGCGCAACAACTCCCATTGACATTCTGTACTGGGTGTTGTCGTTGAAGCCTCATCGCTGGTGGTGTCTATCTGCACATAGCGCAAAAAACGCGCCTCTAGCGCCGGAATCCACTCTAGCCATTCCATCGGTTTCCTCCCTGGTGAAATCAAGTGCTCTCGAACTGTCGTCGCGCTGCGTTCTTGCGCACATGGCCCGCTTCAAAGATGTGCCCGTTCATGGCAATATACACGCCGTCAGGCAACAACTGCACCGCAATCACCGCCGAAGCGATGTTGAAAACGGCATCGGTCAGCCGAAAACGTACGGGTTGCATGGCCCCGGTTAAGACCACCACTTTGTCGGGGATGGCGCGCAGCGTCTCCGCAGTCAGGGCCATTGTGTCTGTGCCGTGCGTGATGACCACATGGCGTGTTGTGGCAGCCGCCACCGCCTCGAAAATCAACTGGCGATCGGCGTCCGTCAATTGCAGACTATCCTTCCGCATGAGCGGCTGAATCATATACTCAAACGTCACATTGGCTTCCTTCAACACCTCGCCAATTTGCGGATCGCCAATCTGAAATTCGCTGGTCTGGTCGAAGTAAATCTTATCTATCGTGCCGCCGGTCGTAATGAACGTGATCTTCATGCCTGCTCCGGAAAACGCCAGGACGGGAGCGCATCTGCGGATTACTGTCGCTGCTATTTTGGCGCGTCCCGTCTGACTGTCAAGGGTGCAAAAAATCGCCAGACCTTGCTTCTCAGCCCACCGGCAATCTATGCGGGTCGCTTGCGGGTCAAGAAGAATCCGGCCAAGCCGCCGGCCACCAGAACGCCGCCGGCTATCAAGAGCCAACTATTGCCGCCGCCGGCTGGTTTCGAGATGGGCGGCGGGACATCGGTGGGCGTCGGGGGTAGTTGTGCGCCCACGGCCCCGGATTCGGCCGAAACAGTTATCTGCGGTTGGGATGAGGGCGGGATCGGTGTGGGGCCGCCGCTCTCCACCGGCGCCGCCGGGATGAACACATCTGTTTGACCCGGAACGGAGGTCGGCACAGGCGTGACGTGGCTGCAACGCGGCATCGGCGGTGGATTCCAGACCGGGCCGGGCGTAGGCGGCGCGCCATTCAAGAGCGGAGCCTCCACAACCGGCACGATCCCGGTATAGCCGGAGAGCTGCACGGCAGAGTTGATGACCCAGCCTGACAAGCCTTCGCCCGCCTCGATTTGCCACCAGTCGCCAAAGGCGTAGCGTCCGGTGACGAGACGGATGTCGCGGCGGGTTAAGCTCGTCACGATGCCGTAATCGCTGCCAGGGCCGGCGCGCACATAGGTTGGCTCAAACAGCGGTCGCAGGCTGACCAGGCCAAAGCAGACGCAGTCTGGGACAGGCGTGGGGTTCCACAGCGCGGCGGGCGTGGGCGTGATGCCATTCAGCGGCGGAGCGGCCAACAAGGGCGCCAGGGCGGTGTAGCCGATGACTATGACATCCTCATCGGCGACCCAGCCTTGCAGTGTGGCGTCTAGCTGCACGAACCACCACGTTCCGGTGGCGTATCGGCCGATAATCGGCAATCTTTGCAGCGCGGCCACCTCCGCTACACCGGCATAAGCCACGTCCGGCCCGGAACGCAACGTCACGGCCCGGTTTGTCTGCGCCACGGCCGGCACACCGCACACCGGATCAGCCACAACGACAACCGGCAGGGCGCTGCTACGTGTGGCCGACTGGCCGGGCGGCGGGAGCGTGGCGTTGCCACCCCCAGGCGGCGTCGCGCCCGCGGGCGTCGTGGAACGGGGTGTGCCGGTTCCCGGGCGCGTCGTTGGCGTGGCTGTTCCCGGGCGCGCCGTCGGTGTGCCGGTTCCCGGCTGTGCCGTTGGTGTGCCGGTTCCCGGTCGCGGCGTCGGTGTGCTGGTTGCCGGCCGCGACGTCGGCGTGCCTGCGCCTGGGGTAGAAGTCGGTTGATCGGTTGGCAACGGCCCGGGCGGTTCAGTCGCTCCAGGCGGCGGCTCGGTGGCCGGTGGCGGGGAAGTTGGGGGCGGCGTCCCGCCGCCCGGTTCCGGCGTAGGTGTCCGCGTCGGAATTGTTTGCGCCAGGGTTGGCGTTGGGGCAGGCAATATGAGTGCCAGAGCCAATAAGAGCAAGGCGAAGAGGGCAATTGTTCTGAATGTCATGAATTTCCCTTCCAGCAGCCGATAAGTTTTGCGCCGATCAGCGATAGCGAACGGCTAAGGTCACGTCGTGTTCCAGCGTCAAGTTAAACTGAATGGTTGGCCCGATCACGATGGCGTCCGGCGGCGTAGTATGGATCACCTGCCTGCCGTCCGGCAGCGTAATCTGAATGTGGTAAGCCTGAGCCGGCTCGCCCCCCTGTTTGAAGAGGGTTAGTTGGTAGAGGTAGGCATTGTCGGGTTCAGTCACAATCACGCCCGCGGGCAGGCGATAATGATAACGACTGATCAACGTCTGGTTACGCGGCGTCACCATGAAATTGTCGAAGACGGTTAGACCGCTAGGGTCGCTCACGCTTTGCGCGCTGCCGTTCCAGGCGCGACCCGTCACAAACCAATCGGCCGGCGCCGGGTGCGAGGTGGCGTCTACCAGCCGGCTGTTGGTGGGGGTGTAGACGCGTACGTAGTTCCAGTAGCAGCTATCAATCAAATCCTGATATTGGAGGTTGCCCCGGTAAGGGATGGCGTGAACGCAAGGCTGGCCGGTGTCCGGGCCGGTGTGTGTGTAAGTCAGTTCAAGCGTCGCTTCGGCGCTATTGTCGGCGGCCAGGGCGACATCATAGGCTACTGCGCGCTGCATCACGGCGTTGACTTTGTTGTAGCCCATGTTCATGTCCAGCGGCAACAGAAAATCCTGACCGGTTGCGTTAACCAGACGGCCGTCCCAGCCGACTTGACCGATGACCGCCTGACGCGCCGGGTCGGTCAGGTAAAGTTGTAGATCACGCGCCGCCCCGCTTCTGAACAGGGTTTCGGCGAGCTTGAGCCAATCGAGGCTGCCGGGATCGCGCAAGATTTTGGCCTGGATGGCTTTAGCCAGTTCGCTCATGAAGGCTTTGCGTTCAAGCATCCAGTCACGGGTGACTTTTTCCCCCTCGTCTGTGCCCCAGGAAGCGCGCATGAAGCGCACAACGTTTTGTTGGGTGACAGGGGTTTCAATGCCGGGGAGTTCCACAGCGCCGATTGCGCCTAAGAGAGTTTGCAGGAAGCGTTGGTTGATGGCAATGACGCCGTCAATGGGGGGGACGTTGTCGAGGCTATAGCGGTAGAGTTCGATGGCTTTTTCGGCCGAAATTCTGAAGTCGGGCCAGTAGTTCGCATCCCGGAACAAGAACAATTCCAGCCCCATGAAATCCACCATCGGTTGCGGCGGCAGACTATACGGCTTGTGCAAATAATCGGCGACAAAGCTGGCGTCCTGGAAGTCCAAGGCTTGAATCTCGCCGTTAGCGGCGGTCAATAAGCCCACGCCGCTGATAAAACCGCCGGTAGCGCGCAACTCATCCTCATTTTGCGCCAATATCAGGTAGGTTTGTGCGCCGTTCATGCCGGACAGGTCAGGCAAAAGGGGGACTAACTGCAAGCCGGGTCCGGCTAACGGCGCGTAGCGGTCGAAAAGCGCCAGCGCCTGTTGAACGCGCCCGGGATAGTCGGCGGCATGGGCCAATTCTTGTCGAGCCTCGGCGGCGCGCTCGAAGGCCTGGGTCGTGGCCTGGAGCGCCGGCCGAGCGTTCTGGATGACTTCCAGCATTTGCGGCAGACGGGACTGATCGGCTTGCCGGGGTTGTTGCAGAATGACCAAGGCGGGTTTCAAGCCGGTGACGGCTGAAGCGGCGGCCAATGTGCCGGCATCGGCCAGGTCAAGTAGCGGCTCGGCATCGAGCAATAAAGGGCCGACTTTGGGAACCCAACCTAAATAGGGGGTTGCCCAGAGGAAAGGGCGCGTTTCGGCCGAAAGCGCCGCCACATCTTGCCGCAAGCCCAACACCCATTGCTCCAGCTCATCTGGATTCATCTCGCCCAGCCCCCCGGCCAGAAGCGCCGTCGCCTGGGCCTGGCGCGCCTGCAAGCTTCGCGCCAGGGTGTATAGGCGGCTAACTGTCAGCCCCAACCAGAGCAAGAGTAAGAACAATCCGGCCAGAGTGACCAGAAGCATAAGACGGAAGGATGTTTTGGAGGCGTTGTTTTGGGTCAAGGTTGTCTTCGGGTGCAATCAAGTTCAGCGCCAGGCGCCAGTTTTAGTGTACACACGGCGCGGCCGGTCGCGTTGGCCTCGCGGAAACCGGCCACATCATCCCCGGCTAGATGCGCCAGTTCAGGATATTGGTCTTGCAGATGGCGGCGATACCAGTCAAACGCGAAAAGATTGACGTCCACGAAAATGAGGTCGGGACGCTGCTTTTCAATCTGTTGAAAATACCACAGTGCAAAGATGCTGTCATCTCCCGGCGTCAAGACCAATGCGCGGGCGGGGGCCTGCGCCAGCAGCGGTTCCACCAGACTGCGCAATTCAGCATCGCGGCCCAATGCTTGCACGGGTAAGTTTAACGCAAGCGCTAGAGCAGGCAAGAGCAGGGCGCTCTTGCTTAAGAGGCGTAAACGCGGGGCTAATGCGGCGCTAAAGAGCAGCGCGCCGGGCAGCCACAGAACGACGGCATCAGGCGTGTCATAGCCGAGGCTGCCGATCAGGTATAGACCCAGGCAGAGCCACAGCCGCCGGCCGGCTCCGCTTTCGGCCTTCGGCTGGGGAGTGAAGAGGGTTAGGCATCCGGTCAGGAGGAGCGGCCAGGTGAGGGCGGCGGTTTGGAGCAGGCGAGGCCAAAGGGAAGAGAGGGGGGCGTGGAAGAGATTCGGCCGATAAATTTCCCCGCTGACCAGCCACCACCAACCGCGCCAGGTTGCGGGATCGCCCCACACCACCGGACTGCCCTGCCGCGCCAGCCAGGGTAACAACAACCACGGCGTCAATCCCCAGAGCGTGCCGGCCGCCAGACTGCCCCAACCCCGGCGCGGCGTCGCGCCCCACACCAGCGGCGCCAGCCAGAGCGAGGTTAGATGGGTTGTGAGGCTCACCCCCCACAGCGCGCCCCGCCAATAGGGATGAATTGGGCGCTGCGCCGCCCACCACACGGCCGCTGCCAGCAACAGGTTCAAACTGTACACCTCGGCGATGACCGCTTGGCCCCACACCAACGGGGTGAAGGCCAGGAGTAAGCCTGCCGACCAGCGGGTGGCGTTGTCCGCCGGGCGGAGGGTGTGGGCGAGCAAAGCCGCCGCCGCCGCCGCGCAGATGGCTGATAACAGATGGAAACGCCAGGCCATACTGCCCAAAGGCAATAGGCTGATCAGTTTGCCAAGAATCACATACAACGGATAGCCGGTCGGATGGGGCACGCCTAGCGTCGCGGCCGCCGTGATCAATTCCCCGCCATCCCCGCCGTAATTGGCCCAGGTCAAGTCAGGTGTGGTGGTGAGCAGATAGATGCCGAGCGCCAGGGCAAACGTGCCGGCCGCGGGCATTGCCCCCAGGCGGCGCATCCACCGGCGCGCCGGAGCGCGCCCGGGCAGGCCGGGTTGAGCTGTCTCAAGCGGCATTTTCGTCGGCGCGAGGCTCAATAAGCGCCGTCCCCGCGAATGACGGCCGGCAATGTCCGCCACAGGATGACGAGGTCGCGCCACAAACTGTAATGCTCAATGTACTCCAATTCTAGCCGGACCCGTTCATCGAGCGGCAGGTCTGCCCGGCCGAAAACTTGCATCGGCCCGCTCAGGCCGGGTTTCACGGCCAACCGGCGACGATGCCAGGCGCTATAGCGAGCGACCAGGCGCGTCTCTTCCGGGCGCGGCCCGACCAGGCTCATATCCCCTTTGAGCACATTCCAGAATTGGGGGAGTTCGTCCAAACTGGTGCGGCGCAGAAATTTGCCCACTCGTGTCACCCGCGGATCATCCTTGATTTTGAAAGCCGGCTGGTCGAGAGCGTCCAAGTCAATCAATTGACTCAATTCCGCTTCGGCGTTGGCGCGCATCGAGCGAAATTTGTAGAGGGTGAAGGGTTGTCCGCCCTGGCCGATGCGTTCCTGAGTGAAAAAGACGGGCCCGGCCGACTCGAGTTTGATTGCCAGGCTGATGAAGGGGGTGAGCAAAGCCAGGCAAGTTGCGCCCAGAGCGCCGCCGATGATGTCCAGGGCGCGTTTGAGCACATAGTTGAGGCCGCCGATCGTGGCCTGGGTGTTAACGATGCCGGGTTTCGGCCGAATCACGCCCCAGGTATACCCCGCCAACAAGGCCGTTGCCCGCACGCCCAGCAGCAGCGGCGCCGTCAAGGCAATGCCCGGGTTCCGACGCCAATACTTCACGCCGAACGGCACGGTTGACGCCAGATACAGGGCGAGGATAAGCGCCGGCCCCGGCCACCCCCAACCGGCGAACCAGCTCGCCAGCGCCGCCGGCGGCAACAAGCCAATCAGCGCCATTTGCAGTTTGAGCACTTGCGGCGTGTGGGCATCGGTGATGCCCTGTCCCGGAAAGCGGCGCACAACCTGGGCGTTCCAAAAGCCGGTGTCGAACTTGCTGCGGGCATAGGCGCGCAGCGTCGGCGTGTGCGTGTGGTAAACGACCGCGTCTGGGATGAACGTCAAGGCATAGCCGCGCGCCGCCAGCCGAAAGGCCAACTCGCGATCTTCCAGAAAGGGGAAGTTCTCGTCGAAGCACCCGTTGGCGAGTAACACCTCGCGCCGATAAACGGCCGAATACAAATCCACGAAATCAATCCGCGCGCGTGACCGCAGGCGGTCGTATTTATCTTCGTATTCCAATTGGGCAAATTGCGCCAGATGAGATGGGTGTTGGGTGGCGTAGGTCCCCTTGCCGCCAATGGCCGTCCGTTCCGCCACGCCCGCCAGCAGACAACCCAGCCAATTCGGCGCGGGTGTACAATCGGCATCGGTAAAAGCCGCCCAATCGCTCGCGGCGGCGCGCAACGCCGCATTGCGCGCCGCCGCCGTGTTTTCATGGGGGATGAGCGTCAGGTTGGGAAAGCTCTCCAGGCGGGAGTCGCGGGTCAGCCCGTGCACGGCGCCGACCAGGTAGACGCCGCCCAGTTGAAATGGGCCGCGCTGGGCGTAAACCGCCGGCAGGCAGCCCTCTGTCAGGCTGACGCCCTGCCGAGCCGTGATGATGACGCAAACGCTTGGATGGTCGATCGGCACAGCCATTTACGGGACCTGTTGAGAAGGGGCGCGGCGCGGCCGGCGGGCGTTGGCGCGCGCAGCGGCGATGCCGCCGAAGATGATCTGCGGTAACAGGACTACCGCGTGGAACACCAGGGCATAGCTGAGGCGAGGTGTTTCATCTTTTATTCCGATGGAACCCAGGATGGTGAAGACGATGCCCTCGAAGATGCCGATCTTGGCCGGCGTGGAGGGCACAGCCAGACCCAGTCCCAGACCCAATTGAATGAGGGCGGCCTGGGCGAGGTTGAGCGGCAGATCGAAGGCGAAGAACATAACAAACGGAGTGAGGACGGCTAGAAAAGCGGCGATGGCGGAGAGCAGCACGAGTTGGACGGTGGTGCGGCGGTCGCGTAGGGCGGCCAGACCACGCAGGCCGGAGACGGCGGAGGCCAGAACGCGCTGCTCAAGGGCCGCCGGCAGGATGGGGACCAGACGTTCCAGCCATTGCACGACCCAATTCGGCCGATACGCTAAGAAATAGAGCGCCCCTAGCAATGTCACGCCCGTCCCGGCCAGAACCCACGGGTTGCCCAAGGTTTGGGGCAGCACCACCCAGGGGATGATAGCCAGCGCCGTTAACACCGTCATGATCATGTCCAGCGCCTTTTCAACCAAGATCGTACCCAGCGCCTGGGCTTTGCCGGCGTCGGTCTTCTCAGCCAGATCATACACCCGCGCCAGTTCGCCGATGCGCACGGGGCTAAGGACGTTGTTGAAAAACTGCCCTAGCATGAGCGCCCAAAACGCCGGGCCAAAGGCGGGCATGTGTTCGGGTGGGAAGAAAAGGAGTTGCCAACGCCAGGTCTTGATCACCAACGTGGCGAGCATTGTGATCAAGCCTAATAGCACAAAGACGGGATGAGCGGCGCGCAGGGCATGGCCTAGTTCGGCCAGATTCACTTCGCGCGTGACCAGCCAGATGCCGAGCGCGCCCAGGAGCAGGCCCAGGCCGAGGCGCAGCCAGGGAAGGGCAGTTCGTCGGGCAGATTCTAGAGGTGAAGCGGGATCGGGTTCGGACGTGGTCACAGCCGGGCCTCGGTGTGGATGGCGCGGACGCAGCGCAGACTTTCCTTAGCTGTGATTTCTATCCTCAGTTG
>JAYRVN010000530.1:0-3851 GCA_041918535.1 Chloroflexota bacterium | reverse complement strand
CACCACCGTGGCGCCCGCGCCCCACGTCTCCGTCCGCGAGCTGAAGTACACGTAGAACCGCCCGTTGCCCGAGTAATCGGGGTGGAACGCCAAACCCAGCAGCCCGGCCTCGCCGCCCGAGAGCACGTCGCCGGAGAGGTCCAGGAAGGGCGTAACCCGTGTCTGCCCCGTGGCACGATCGATGACCCTGATCTTGCCGCCCTGCTCCACGACGAACAGCCGCGCCGCGTCGCCCGGGGGGCTGCACAGGAACAGCGCACGCCCCAGCCCGCCCGTCACCAGGCGCAGCGACACCCTCGGCTGGGCCCCCGCCACCGCGCACACCCTGGCCAAACTGGCCCACGGCCTGGCCGACAACTTGCTCACGGTCACAGCCCTGGCCGCGCGTGGGCCCGTTATGCTGGCCCCGGCCATGGATGGCGGTATGTATAACCATCCGGCAGTGCAGGCCAATCTGGCGCTCCTGCGCGCGCGCGGGGTGTGGGTGATTGAGCCGGCGGTTGGTCGTATGGCTTCCGGCTTGCAAGGGATGGGACGACTACCGGAGACGCCGGAACTGATCGGCCGCCTGCGTTTGGCGCTGGGGCAGGGTGGTTTGTTGGCCGGGCGACGGGTGATGATCACGGCCGGGCCTACCCAGGAGCCGCTAGACCCAGTGCGTTATCTCAGCAATCACTCGTCCGGCAAGCAGGGGCTGGCGCTGGCTCAGGCGGCGCTGGACATGGGGGCTCAGGTGACGCTAGTCGCCGGCCCCATTAGCTTGCCCACGCCGGTAGGGGCGGTGTTGGCGCCGGTGAAGACGGCTATGCAGATGCATGAGGCTGTGATGGCGCGTCTGCCGGAGACGGACATTTTGGTCATGGCGGCCGCGGTGGGAGATTTTCGGCCGAAAAACCCCTCGCCCCACAAAATCAAGAAGAACCGCATGTCCGATGATGCGCCTAGCCTGGAACTCATCCGTAACCTGGATATCCTCATGGCAGTTCAGGCCTGGCGGCAAGCCATTCAACCGCCCTTACTGGTAGTCGGATTTGCGGCCGAAACGCAAGATGTCCTTGCTTATGGACGTGAAAAGATGCAACACAAGGGTCTCGACTACATTGCCATCAATGACGTCGGTTCGGCCGATGCCGGCTTCGCCGTGGACACCAACCGCGTCACTCTGTTAGGCCCGCAGGGGTTGGTGGTGGAGATGCCGTTGGCCGACAAAACGCTCATCGCCGAACAGATTATGCAACAAGTCGCGCAACACCCACGCCTGCCTCCTCGCCCTGGCGGATGATGTTTACGCCATTTTCACCTCATTTGTAAACTATTTTATGTTTACAAGAGGGCCTCTTGGGGCATAATTATGTCCAGGTGCCGGAGCAGGCAGAAGTTAACCGTGCACCGCGACTGAAAGCCAAGGAAAGTAGTATGCAGCAACTGTCTGAGGTAACGCTTCGCGATATCAGCACCGGACGTCGGATTGCCCGAGTAGGTCTGAATGGTTATCGTTCCCTATCTTGTGACGCGAACCAGGAGAGTCGTCGCGCTTATCGGCTCATCTGGAGTTTCACCGTATTGGATGGGGACGTGGAGAAATTGCGCTACTCGTGGGAAAGACGGTTGCCCGTGTTGCTCTGCACGACCAATGGGCGTAGAGTTCCCGTCAAAATTGTAGCCATGCCCATAGAAGATGGCTATGGGATATTTGAGTTCCCGCAATCAGTCACGGTTTAGCGCAGGTTTTTCTCTCAGGCAGTTTTCCGGCCCTAAAAGACAAACATGCTGCATTTCCCCACCCCAACTTTTCTCAGCCAAACGCCCACCGTTTGCCCATAACGATAGCCCATCAGGAAATGACATAATGGCTCGCACCTTCGTTGTTCTGGGCGCATTCTTCATGTTTTTGGGCGTTGGCGCGGGCGCCTTCGGGGCGCATAGCTTGCGTCGCTATTTTGAGCAATATCCGCAACTGGCGACAACCTATGATACGGCTGTCCGCTACCATTTGTGGCACGGATTGGCGCTGCTGGCTGTTGCCTGGGCGACCACCCGCTGGCCCGGCCCCTTAACCAATTGGGCCGGCTATCTCTTGGCCGCCGGCATCGTCATTTTTTCCGGCAGCTTATATCTACTGGTGGTGACACGCGCTCGTTGGCTCGGAGCGATTACGCCGCTAGGCGGCGCCGCATTCTTGGCCGGCTGGTTGTGCCTCTTGTTGGCGGCCTGGCAGGCGCCCTCCTAGTCAACACCTGTCGGCGCTCCACGAAGCCGACGCTTTTCAGACCAAGGTCGAACATGGAGAATGTAGCGGAAGCCACTGTATACGACCAAGATTCCAATACCTGGTTAGCCAAGGTCGGTTTGAGCGGCTATCGAGCTGTTTCTGATGATCCCCTTTTGCCCGACAGCCTTCCACGCCTGGTATGGGGGTTTACCTTGCTGGAAGGCGATAAGAGCCGTTTACGGCGGCGTTGGTCGCGGCAGACGCCCTTACGCCTGTGTACCTGGAGCGGGAAAATGGTGGCCGTCAGGTTGCTGGCTTTTTCCACCGAAGGGAAAGGCCATGGCGTTTTGGAATTCCTCCTGGATGTCGTTTAGGCTAATCCGGCTTATTGTGCTGGCCCTTGTGTCGGCGGTAATAGACGACCAGCAACACCCCTGACAACCCCAGCGCTGGCCATCCCCACAACCAACTGACATATCTATCAGGCACAGCCGGTGAGGTGAAGGCGCGTGTCAGGCGAATCGCGGTAGGAGCTCCGGCGCCCATACCAAATTCTGAATTGGCGGACAAAACAACCCCATCTACCGAGAGCGTGTTGTAGATAATGTCGCGGTTGCTGGGCGGCAACAACGTTCCGCCCCAGGTGGTAACCGCCTGATCAACCCATTGAAAAGCTTCGAGCAGTGTCTCGTCGCCAATCGCTGCCATGTCGAATTCGATTTGGTCGTAGGCCAGGGTGATGTTGGTTGTCAGGACACCGCTGCCGCCATCGAGTGAGACGGTATAGGCGCGCAGAACGATGCCGGGCCGGTCTTCGCTGTGGGGAGGCAACTGTTGGCGGTTGACTGTAACCGTCAGGCTATCCACATCTTCACCCAACACATCCAACGTCAGGCCGGTGTGTCCGAAGGTGTAGACGCCTAGCCCGTTGATGGCGCGCGTTACGCTTTCATTGTCAACCCGACACACCTCGCCGGATACAATGAGCGCATATGGCTGCGTCCCTTGCGGCACATTATAGCCACGTACGCGGATCGTGTAATAGCCGGGTTGCGGCGCAGGCAGGTCAATCCCCTCCAGATTGTTGACGTGATCAAAGTCGTCGCCCAAACCGCCACTGTTGGCGTTGTTTGGGTAGGTCACAGTACCGTCCGGCCCGATCAATTGCAGGTCTAGGTCGTTGACCAGCGCCCCATTGGTTGCATTGGCGCCGGGATAATCTGTCCAGGCTAACATGACCACCAACGGTACGTTGCTGTCGTACACGGCGACCGTATAAGTGGCGACGTCACCCGTGGATAGGGGGGCTGGGCTGAAAGGATCGCCCGTCTGACTGTCCCACCACAGCCAGGGACGGGTTCCGTCAGCGCCGAGGGCCGCAGTCAGGTTCAGGCGTCCCCAACCTGTTTGGAGAGATGGGCGGGTGGTCGGTATCTCTTGGGTTGGCCCCAGGCCATATTGACCGGGATAGAGGTCGGTTGCGCCGCTTGCCAGGGTGGCTTTGATGAGGGCGGCAGAAGGCAGATGATGCTCATTGTCAACGTAATATTGGCGCGCCAAGGCGGCAGCGCCGGCGACACGGGGAGTGGCCTGGCTGGTGCCGCTATAAGTAGCGTAATCACCTGTTCCGACCAGTGTG
>JAYRVN010000529.1:0-7635 GCA_041918535.1 Chloroflexota bacterium | reverse complement strand
GGTGGAGGAAGGTGGGAATGGTTTTTCGGCCGATTGTATTCACCTGTCCCCGTTTGTCAAAAGCCTGGCCTGTCTCCTCCCCAATCCAGCAGTTGCTAAATCCCGGCCAACCACTCTTGGCAATTTAGCCATCCTCATTCACAATTAGGCCTATGAAAATGCTGCGTTTCGTCTGTCTCCTCGGTTTTTTGCTTGAACTGATCGCCTGCGCCCAAAATCCACCCGCCACTGAGCAGGCGTTAGCCACACCCGCCATCGCCACCCTGGCCCCGGCGCCCACCCCCACGCATAACCGGCCCCGCGCGGCCGGCGACATCACCTTTGTCACGGCGGCCACCGATGCCCCTGATAGCTCCGGCGAGTTTGCCGCTTTCGATACTTATGGTGTCGTGGTTGGCTTCGATATAGACACCCTGCAGGCTCTGGCCGAACAGGCCGGCATCCAGGTGGAATTCATTTTCACCCCCTACGACGGCATGCTCAACCAGGTTGCTAACGGCGCTTTTGATCTGGCTATCGCTCGTTTGGAGCCGGGGCGAGACGAAGCGCCGGGCATTCGCTACACTACGCCCTATTTGGAACTCCAACAAGTGCTGGTGGTGCTGGCGAATGAACAGGAAATTACCAGCTATCGCGCCTTGCAGCCGGGGATGCGCGTGGCCTATATCACCGACACGCCCGGCCAAGAGGCGGCGACAAAGCTCGGCGTCACACCCGAAAGCCTGATTCCCCAGGCGGATGCGCCGGCGGCTTTGCAGGCGCTCCGGGATGGCGTAGTCCGCGCCGCCATTGTGGATGCGCCAGACGCGCGCTACTTCACCGATCAATATTACCAACAGTTCAAGATTGCCGGCCTTGGTACGCCGGACGAAGTGATTAGCCAGACTTTTTACGCCATTGCCGTCGCGGCCGATAATCCGGTGTTATTAGATTTGCTCAATCAGCGGATTGCCGATTTGCGGAATAGCGGACAGATGGACGCATTGGCGCAACGCTGGTTGGTGACGCCCCGGCGCATCAATCCCGGTGAATCGTTAATCGGCACGCCGGACGACCGGTTGGTGATTGGCCTGGTGCGAACGGCTCCGCTCAATGTCGATCCGGCCACGCCCGGGTTTTACTATCAGGATTGGGAGATCAAAGCCAACACCCTGTCCGGCTTATACCGCTATGATGAGACGGGGCATTTAGCTCCGGCCCTGGCGAGCGGACCGGCCCAAATTTCGGCCGATGGCCGCCAATATAGCGTCCCGCTGCGCCAAGGGTTGAAATTCCCTGACGGCAGTGAATTGACGGCTGCCGTTGTCAAAGCCGCGCTGGATCGCGCCTCGGCGAATGGGTTGTGGATCGTGAATGGGTTTGTGGATAGCGTTGAGGTCGTGGACACCTACACGGTGCGCTTCAATCTAAATGATGTCTACGGCTACTTTCCTAGCTTGCTCACCACACCCCCTTACTTTGTGGTGAACAATTTCCAGTGCGCCGCCGTCGAATATGCGCCGCCGAATAGTTGCGCGGGCATCGGCCCTTACAGCGTGTCGGAATGGGAGCCGGGCGTCTCGCTGCGGCTGACAGCCAATTCTCAATGGAGCGCCATCACCGGGGCAGCGCCGGTTTTTGAAAAAGTGGAGCTACGCTTCTACCCCGATTCGGCCGGCATGCGCAGTTCATTGGAGAACGGGGCAATTGACCTGGCGTGGGATGGTCTGACCTGGAGCGACGCGCAAAGCTTAGAGGCTGTTGCCGGCTATCGGTTGTGGACGGGCGCCGGCACATTTAAGAGCTACCTGGTGTTTGAGCAGAAGACGCCGCCCTGGAATATCCCGCAGGTGCGCCAGGCGGCGGCGTTAGCCGTGGATCGTGAGGCGCTGGCGAACAGTGTCTTTGGCGGCGCTCGCCAGCCGTTATATAGTCCGATTGCCGAGGGGCATCCGGCGCAGGCGGCGACTGAGCCGACGCGAGACCTGGCGCAGGCAGTGGCCCGGCTGAATGAGGTGGGATATTCGGCCGAAATTCCCCTCCCCATAGACCTCTGGTTCATCAACGATGGCCGTTACACCGCGCTTGAAGCCAACTACGCCCAGGCCATCAAAGCCCAACTCGAAGAGACCGGCATCTTTCGCGTCACTTTGCACGGCGATGCCTGGGATAACTTCCGCGGCCCTATGTCCACTTGCCTGTTGCCCGCCTTTCTGCTCGGTTGGCCTCCACCCGGAGACCTGCGCTACCCGGAGCCGATCAGTTGGCTCAATTACTTCGTCACCAACACCGCCAACGTCTGCTCTAACTACGAGAGCCCGGTCATGGACAGTCTGATGGCGAGCATTCAGACGCAAACGGATGAGAATGCCCGGCTAGAAACCTATCGCCAAATCCAGACGCTCTGGGCCCAGGACTACCCCACCCTTGACCTGACCCAAACCTTCGCCTATGGCGTGGGTCTGGATAAAGTGGGTGATGTCCAAACCGACCTGCTGGGTTTGTTGCGCTATGACCGCCTGACCAAGGCCGTCCCTTAGCCGCCGATGTCAATTGCCCGACGGCCGCCGCTGCCGCTCCAACCGGCGCGCGCGCGGGCCGACGACCCGCTCCGTCCCATCCAGCAGTCGCCGGATATTCGGCCGTAGCGACCACATAATGGTCAACGCCGACAGGCAGGAGCCAATCAAAAAGGCCGGAGTCGGATCGCTGCCCAACCAGAAGCGGACGGCAAAGATAAGCGGCAGCACGCCCGCAATCACCAGCGAAGTGAGCGAGGCCATGCCCGTCAACAGCAGAAGCATTACGCCGGCGAGTATGTTAATGGGGAAGATCGGCCACCATAGCGTGCTGGCCCAGCCCACATTGGGCGTTGTGCCGGCGCCGCCGCCAAACCCGATGTAGATAGACCAGTTGTGGCCCACCACGACCGCCAGACCGGCCGTGGCTGTGGCCCAGGCGGCCTGTGCCGGCGTTAGCGCTGCGCCAAAGAGCGCGCGCGTGACCCACACGGCGCACGCTCCCTTCAGCACATCGCTGAGCGCCGTGAGAATGCCGATGGTTGTGCCCGCCGCGCGCAAGACATTCGTCCCGCCGGTGCGCCCGCTTTGCACCGTGCGGACATCCACCTTCTTGAACCACTTGACATACAAATAGCCCGGCGGAATAGACCCAATCAAATAGGCCACCAGACCGGTCAGGATGAAACTCGCCGTTGTCGGCATAGCTATTCCTTGGCGTGATTTAGGCAAACGGCTTGCCCACACTATATAACCCAGGCTTGGCGCAGGGGTTGCCGTGATTTCGCGGGCAACCGTCGCCAGAGCGGTTCAGCCGGGGAACATCGTGGGAAGCAGGTGGGGGGCGTAGCGCTCAGCCAACTCGCTGCTGATGCCATTGAGCCGACAAATATCCCGGTATAACTCGCCGCTGCGTCGCAGGGTGCGGATTTGGGTGGCCGGGTCCAGGTCAATCAGGCCGAAGCGTTGCGTCCAGCCCCGTTCCCATTCAAAATTATCAATCAGGCTCCAATGGTAATAGCCCAGGATGGGATAGTTGAAGCTGATGGCACGCCATACCTCGCGCAGGTGGGTGAGGATGAAGGCGGGTCGCTGGTCATCATCGCGGTCGGGCATGCCGTTTTCAGTGATGATGATGGGTTTTTTATAGCGCAAGGCGTGGTGGATGGCCCAATAGAGACCGGTCGGGTAGACTTCGCCAAAATTGCCGTCGCCGACGACGGCATCGGCCGAATACGTGTTGTCGTAAAGTTTACCGGGTCGTGGGGGGAAAACAGCGCGGGAGTAAGTGTAGTAGTTGACGCCGATGTAATCTTGCGTGCCGGCCAGGTGGGGGATGGTCTCGCGCCCGCTCGGCCAACGTAGGCGGCCGTCGCGCAGCGGCTCCAGGAACATATCGTTGAAGAGCCAACTCAGACGTTCGGCCCACCAACGGCTGCCGGGTAGGGCGAGTTTGGGGGGAAGAATCGGCCGAAAATGTTGCGCCACCCCCACCATCGCTTGCGGATACTTCTCTTTGATGGTGTGATAAGCTGCCGCATGGCAACGCAACAGATTACGCACCGCCGTCATACCCGCCCCAAAGCCCCGCTGCGCCGGCGGCGGAAAAGCCGTTTCCAGGTAGCGCAGCACCACATATACCATCGGTTCGTTAATGGTCACCCATTTCGGGATCAGGTCGCCCAGCGCTTCCACCACGCGGGCGGTGAACGCCTGAAAACGCCCCACGACCGCCTCCTGACCGAAATCGCCCATCTCCACCAGCCAGAGCGGATTGACGAAATGGTGCAAAGTCACCATCGGCTCCAGGCCGCGCGCGTGCATGGCTTGCAAGATTTCCCGATAACGCCCCAGGGCCGCGTCGTCGAAGCGCCCGGGCTCCGGCTCGATGCGGCTCCAATCCACCGACAAACGATGCGCATTCGTGCCCATCTCCGCTGCGCGATCCAGGTCCGCTTCGGCCTTGCGCCACCAATCGCATGCCGGATCGGACGTGTGTCCCTCCAAAATAGCGTTGGGAGTCTGTTCCCAGGCCCACCAATCGCTATGGATTAAGCCGCCCTCGACCTGATAAGCCGCCGTGGCTGTGCCCCAGAGAAAATCCTTTGGAAAATACATGGTGGCTTTTGCCATGGATCACCTCGCGCCAGATTAACCGGCGCACGCCTGAAGATGCGCTTGCACCGGACGCCCTCCATTGTATCATCCCCGATGGGTTTGGCTATCAGCCGGTTGTTTGGTAAGCTTCTCCGGTCAGGGTCTAGCAACCGGCCCTGTTTCTTGCTCAGGTATAAGGCATGGCTGCCGAAAAAGTCATTGTCGTCATCCCGACCTATAACGAGGCCGATAATCTGCCGACGCTGGCGGCGGACGTGTTGGCCTTGCCTGTGCCGAATCTGTCTATCCTGGTGGTGGATGATAACTCCCCGGATGGTACAGGGCAGATCGCGGATGAAATCTCGCGCCGACAGCCTGACCGGTTCCAGGTATTACATCGTTCGGCTAAAGAAGGCCTGGGTCGAGCGTATGTGGCCGGTTTTCAATGGGCGCTGGCGCAGGGGGCCGACTATGTGGTGCAGATGGATTGCGACTTTTCCCACGCCCCCCGGCACATTGTGGAGATGCTGGAGCAGATTCCTGGTTATGATGTGGTGGTCGGATCGCGCTATGTGGCGGGCGGGCAGGTGGACAACCGCTGGGAATACGGGCGCTTTTTATTAAGCTGGTGGGCGAATGCGGTGTATACCCGGTTGTTGTTGCGGCTGCGCGTGCATGACAGCACTGCCGGTTTCAAATGCTGGCGGGCCGAGACGCTGCAAGGCATCGGCTTGCACGCCATTAGCTCCCACGGCTATAGTTTTCAGTTTGAGATGGCCTATCTGACTGAGAAGTTGGGCTATCGGGTGTTGGAAATACCGATCTATTTTGAGGATCGGCGGATCGGCCGATCTAAGATGTCTATCCCTATCAAACTGGAAGCCGCCGCGCGCGCCTGGCACATCCTGTGGAAATATCGCCGGCTGGGTCGCCGGCGGCGCGCCCGCAGCCCTGAACCCATCGCCGACGAGCCGGGTCGCCAGGTATGAGAAATATGTTCAGGCGCATGTGGCCGGTCTCGCGGCGTGAACTTTTCATTCTGCTGCTATTTCTTGTGCTGCCGATGTGGCTTTTTGGGGATGTCACGCTGGGCGGCAAAACGATGTTGCCGGCCGACAACCTGTTCCAATGGGCGCCATGGCGGGCGCATTCGGCCGAATTGGGTGTCTCAGCGCCGCAAAATGCGCTACTGAGCGATCTGATCCTGGAAAATTATCCCTGGAAACGATTCACGCGGGCGAGTCTGGAGCAGGGGGAAATCCCGTTGTGGAATCCCTATCTCTTTGCCGGCGCGCCGTTCTTGGCTAACGGGCAGCATTCCGCCTATTATCCATTTAGCCTGTTGTTCCTGGTTTTGCCGTTGCCGGCGGCGTATGGCTGGTATACGCTGAGTCAGTTGTGGCTGGCCGGGGTAGGGATGTATGGATTCGGCCGAATCCTGGGCCAACGCCGTTCTTCCGCCGTCCTGGCCGGCCTCGTCTACCAGGGCTGCGGCTTTTTGCTGGTCAGCGCCGCCGTTTTTCCCATGGTACTTGGCGCAGCCGCCTGGCTGCCCCTCCTCCTGGCCGCCCTGGAGATGGTTATCCGCCTCGCCGCCTCGCCGCGCGGCGCCGGCCAGACCTTGCCCTGGGCTGTGGCGGCAGCGCTAGGCGTGGGCCTGCACACACTGGCCGGGCACATTGAAATCACCTACTACACCTTGCTTATCCTGGCTGCCTGGTCGGCCTGGCGTCTGGCCGGTCTGGCCTGGCGCGCCTGGCAGGCCAACGTCGCGCGGCGCGCGCGCCTGTGGGGACAGGTGGTCAAACCGGCAGCCTGGCTCCTAATGGTCGTGCTGGTCGGCCTGATGCTTGGCGCGATCCAGATTGTGCCCTTCTACGAAGTCGGCCGGAGCAATTTTCGCCAGAGTTCGGCAACGTTGGCCGAAGTGCGCGGCTGGGCTTTCCCGCCGCGACACGTTCTCGCTCTCGTTCTGCCCAACGTCTTCGGCAATCCGGCCCATCAGGTTTACACCGATCTCTTCACCGGCGAGCGCACACCTTTCAGCCTCAACGCTTACGGCCAACCCAATCCGCATGGCGCCGGCACGAGCGATTGGGGCATTAAGAATTACGTTGAAGGCGGCATCTACTTTGGCATCTTGCCGCTGCTCTTGGCCGCCTGGGGCGCCTGGGCCGGTCTGCGCCGCCGGCCGCCCGACGCGGCCGCGGCCGCGCCTTCACGCCGCCACATCACCGGCTTTTTCGTCGTTCTGGCTTTTCTGGCCGTCAACTTCATCTTCGGCACGCCCCTGTATGCCCTGCTTTATTACGGCCTGCCCTTCATTAACCAGCTCCACTCGCCTTTCCGCTGGGTGTATGCGCTGTCGCTGTGCGTGGCTGCGCTGGTCGGGCTGGGAGCTGAGGCCGTGGCGGAGCGGCGGGAGAGCGGTCCGGCGCGACCCTGGTTGTGGCATCCGGGCTGGTGGGTGGCGGGCGGCGGCCTGTTGGGCGCGGCTACCCTGGCGGCGCGCCCCCTTTTTCCCCGGCTGGAGCCTGGCCTGACGCGCGTTTTTCTGGGATTGGCCCAGGCTCCGGATGCCTTTCCCAACGCCCGCGTCTTTCTCAGTTACCTCTATCCGCAATTCTTGGGATTGAGCGGCCTGTTGCTGGCGACCGGCCTGACGTGGTGGTTGGCCTGGCGCACGCCACGTTGGGTGTGGCTGGGCGGGGCGCTGTTGATAGTGGACTTGTGGGCGGCGAATCATGGGTTTCATGCGGCCGTGGACCCGGCGCTGTTGGCTTTCAAGCCGGAACTGGTGCAATGGTTGGAGCAACAACCGGGCTTGTGGCGACTGACCACATTTGAGGCGCATGGCGAAAAGCCGTTCAATGCCAACGCCGGCTGGCTATATGATTTTCAGGATGTGCGCGGTTATGATTCGATCATTGCCCGTCAATATACGCGCTATATGGAGGTGATTGAGCCGCAGACGGAGTTGCCGTTCAATCGCATCCAGCCAATTAAGCAGTGGGAGGCGTTGAATTCGCCGCTGTTGGAT
>JAYRVN010000528.1:0-9719 GCA_041918535.1 Chloroflexota bacterium | reverse complement strand
CTGGAACCCCCAGCGCCGGCATCCGAACCGCCCGCGGCCGAGCCGCCGACTATGTCGGACGCGCCTGCCGCAGAGCCGCACAAGCTTGCGCCCCCTGAGGCAAGTCATTCATAACCTCTTCGCCGGCGCTCACATCCCTTGTTTGGAGGACAAACCCTTATGTTAACCGAAGCTACCCAACTCCAATTCGGCCCGACCTTTGGCCTGACCGAAGAACAGAAGATGATCCAGCAACTGGCGCGCGATTTCTCCCGCAACGAAATCGCGCCTAGAGCGGAACATTACGACCAAACGCATGAATTCCCCTGGGAAATCATCCGCAAGGCGCATGAATTGGGGCTTACCACCATGAATGTCCCTGAAAAATACGGCGGGTTGGGACTCTCCGTATTTGAAGAAGTCCTTGTGGCAGAAGAGTTAGGCTGGGGTTGCACCGGCGTGGGAACAGGTCTGGCAACCAACGGACTGGCTTACTTGCCCATCCTGATCGCCGGCAATGAAGACCAGAAGGTCACTTTCGGCAGACGACTGGCAGACGGTGATCTGGCCTCCTACTGTGTCACCGAACCGGAAGCCGGGTCCGATGTGGCCGGCATCCAAACGACGGCTCGCCGACATGGCGATCATTACATTCTCAATGGGCGCAAGACATTCATCACCAGCGCCAGCTTCGCCAACTTCTTCACCGTCTTTGCCTACACCGACCCCACCCGCCGTCACAAGGGCATCAGTTGTTTTATCGTGGAACGCGACTGGGAAGGCGTTAGCGTAACCAAGCCGTTCCGCAAGATGGGCCAGCACGCCTCCAATACGGCCGGCGTCATTTTCGAGGATGTCAAAGTGCCGGCTACCCACTTGTTAGGCGAAGAGGGCATCGGTTTCATCGTCGCCATGAAGGTGTTCGACAAGAGCCGCCCGACTGTAGCCGCCTCGGCAGTGGGTCTGGGACAACGCGCCGTAGATGAAGCCGTCCGATATGCCAAAGAGCGCGTGTCGTTCGGCAAGCCGATCTATCAACATCAGGCCATCGGCCACATGATTGCGGATATGGCGATGGAGGTAGAGGCGGCGCGTCTGTTGGTTTGGAAGGCCGCCTGGGCTGTAGACTCCGGCACGAAGAACACAACGGCAGCGGCCTATGCCAAAGCGTATGCGGCCGACACCGCCATGCGCGTGGCTACCAACGCCGTGCAGGTCTTTGGCGGCTATGGCTACATGGCCGAATACCCGGTGGAAAAGCTGATGCGCGACGCCAAGATTTTCCAGATTTATGAAGGCACCAGCCAGATTCAGCGCAACATTGTGGTGCGCGAACTGTTCCGCTAGAACCTGAGCGGCCTAAGCGAACAGTCGCCGAGTCCGCCGCAAAGGCCGGCGATGGATAAAAAATACCCCGCAGGCGCGCGCCTATGGGGTATTTGTTTTGTGGGCTACGGCGAAGAGTTCCCGCTCGAAAAACCAGCGAAACGGGGGAAGACGAAAGGCGATGAAGTGCAGGCCATCAATGAAGACGTTCTCGCGCTGAGTGCGGGGAGGGGAATCGAGCCAAACCTTGCCGGTGAAGCCGGCCGCTTTGAGCGACCGATTGAGACTGAGCATGTCTTGTTCGTTGACGTGGACGTGCTGATTGGCCGGGGTGATGGCGCGGGGGTCTTGGGGATAGGCTTGCCCTTGTCCCAGCAAGCGACGAAACCGTCGTACCCAGGGGTAGGCGTAAGTGTCGTACCAACGATTGGGCGCGGTGTGGACAACGATGCGGCCGGTGGGTTTGAGGACGCGCCGAATTTCAAGCAGGGCTTCGTGGAGTTCCCAGGGGTAGAGGTGTTCCACCACATCGAAGAGGAGCACCCGGTCGAAGTGGTTGGTCGGAAATGGCAGCCGCTTGGCGTCGGAGCGACAGACGCCGGACTTAATGGTAGCGGGGTCAAGGCCCTGGGTTTCGGCCGAAATTGTTGCCCGTGACATGCGCGCCGCCACCTCTGCGTAATCTATCCCATACGCCTCAATCCCTTGTTGCAAACAATGGCGCAAAATCTCGCCACGCCCGCAGCCCACATCCAGCACGCACATGCCGGCCGTCACCTGCGCCAGGGCCAAAGCCTGCAACAAACGCCGCGAGAGATGCCGCCCTTCGGACTCTAGAAAGACATCATACCCTTCGCATGACGTCAGGAAATATGTCTCATCGTATAATTCCGATGGTATTGAGGGTTTTTTCTCCAAATCCGCCATCGTCGGCATTATATCATAGAAATTTCGGCTGCGAAGTATGTCAAGGCGACGCACGAGGAGCCGATTTTCCGACGGTTTGGCCTCGGCGCTATCGGCTCCGGCGCAACTTTTACTCAGACGCTGCGTATAGATGGGCAGAGTCAGGAGAATAACGTGTCAAACGAGGAAGCAATCTGGCTGGTGGAAGCCAGACAAGGGAATCGTGAGGCTTTTGGTCGTCTCGTGATGGCTTATCAAGCGCCGGTGTATAACCTGGCCTATCGCATGTTAAACAATACCGGTGAGGCGGAAGAAGCTGCTCAAGAAGCCTTCGTGCGCGCTTACACGCGCCTGGCGAGTTATGATCCGACGCGCAAGTTCAGCACCTGGATTCTGTCCATCGCTTCGAACTACTGCATTGATGTCTTGCGTAAGCGTCGGGCCTTGTTTTTGTCGTTGGATGATGCTTTGCCGATACACCCGGCGTTGATGTCGGAGCGTGAAGCCGGGCCGGAAGCGCAGGCGGTTTTGAACGAGCAACAGCAATTGGTGCAGCAAATGTTGCAAGCCTTGCCGGAAGAGTACCGCGAGACCGTGATCTTGCGTTATTGGTACGATTTATCCTATGAAGAAATCGCCGAGATCATGCAATCGTCGGTGAGCGCCATTAAATCGCGCTTGTTCCGCGCCCGACGCGAGCTAGCCGGTATGGGAGTCGCAATGGGGTTAGGGGCGGCGCATTTGGAATCTCAGACCGTGGCCTAAACATCAGACGGATTGATTCCCACGCAGTGGAGAGCACTTATGGATGAAGAACGGATGTTGGTTCTGATGATGGAAGCCCTGGACGGTGAGTTGTCGGGGGCAGATTCGGCCGAATTTGGGGCCCATCTGCAGGGTAATCCTGACTTGGCGCAAGAGTGGCGCGCCATGTTGGCGGTGGATACCCTGTTCCGGTTGACGCCGTCTCTAGCGCCGCCGGCCAACCTGGCAGCGCGCACATTGGCCCGCCTGCCGAACACCGCCCATCGCCGCTGGTTGACCGGCGGCCTGTTTGTAGCCCTGTTCTTGCTGGGGCTGGCTCCGGTGGTGGCTTTTTTCTGGTTTTCCGGGCAAAGCGGCGCCGGTTCCCTGGTTGAAGTCGTGGCGGCCTCGGCCGGTGAGGCGGTGACGCTTATCCAGGCATTACTGCGGGTGGCGTTCGCCGCCTGGGCCGATATGTTGCGTGAGCAACCCATTGCCCTGGGTTGGTTAGCGGCGATGCTAGGTATCATCGCCACCTGGAGCACCCTTTACCGACAACTCACCGGAGCCACAGTCGGCCTTCCAACCACGCGTTCGGTTGCCCGGTCGAGGGAGTAAGTGACCATGAAGCGGATTGGGATTACCTTGCTGTTACTTATCGTCGCCCTGAGCGGATCGGCCGGTCTGGCTTTGGCCGGCCCGGTGCAGGATCGAATCATTCAAACCGATCAAACTGTTCAGGACAATGTGACGGTGGTGAGCGATGACCTGCGGGTGGAGTCCGGGGCCGTGATTGACGGTTCGGCCACTGTGATTCGGGGCGATGTGCTGCTGGCCGGGACGATCACCGGCGACCTGGTGGTGGTGAACGGCGACATTCGTTTTGACACGGGCGGCCAGGTCGGCGGCGCTTGTGTGGTGATTGGCGGCCGAGCCATTACAACAGACGGCTTGGCTACGAAGTGTAAAGTCAGTCAGGGTTTGGCCGGCCTGGGTTCTGCGGCGTCAGTCTGGCGCGGGTTAGGCTCGGAAGTGACGGGACGTGTGACCGGATTCGGCCGAATCGTGGCGCAAATCCTAATAGCGTTGGGCAGCGGGTTGGTCATGGGCTTAATAGCCCTTTTTGTAGGCGCTGTGATCCCGCGCCATCTGCTGCAAATTAGCGCCGCTATCCACGAAAAGCCCTTTGCTACCGGCGCCGTGGGTTTCCTGACCGGCCTGGCCGTGCCCTCGCTCATCGTTCTGGTGACAATCCTCTCCATCCCGCTCATCCTGTTATTCTGCGTGGGCTTGTTAGGCTTTCCCATCGCCCTGGCTTTAAGCGCTCTGTTTGTCGGCGGGTTGATCATGGGCTGGGTAGCAGTGGGCAATTTGGTCGGTGAATGGCTGACGCGCGTCTTGCGACTCTCACACCTTTCCCTGCCCGCGACCGCGGCGCTGGGGACGATTATCGTCACCTTGATCCTCAATCTCTTGCCTTTGCTCCCGCTGGGGCGCAGCAGCGCCTCGTTGGGCAGCTTACTCGTCCTCTCACTGGGTTTGGGAGCGGTAGCCCTCACCAAGTTTGGCGTCAAGCCCTATCCGCTTTACCTGCCGCGACCGGGCAAGGTGTCTCCTCTAGAGAATGACCCGGTGGTCAAAACCCTTTCCCAGTAAACCGTATCAGGGGCGGCGTCTCCGGCCGGAGCGCCGTTCCTGGTTGTCTCAGCGCCGGCTTAACCTGTGATATAATTCAGATACGTCTCATCCGCTACGGCGGATGATTGTTATCTGATGGCCTGACGGCCAGGGCTTGAAAGCTGCGCTGTGGCATGAATCCTCCCCAATCGGTTTCGTTGATAGCCTCGGTTATTGTGCCGGCCTACAATGCGGCGGATACGATCGCGGCTTGTGTGATGGCTGTGCGCCGACAAACGGTTTCGGCCGAATCCTACGAAATCATTGTGGTTGACGACGCCTCTACCGATCACACCGCCGAGCTAGCCGCCCGGGCCGGCGCGCACGTGATCCGGTTGCCCCAAAATCGGGGCCGGTCGCACGCGCGCAACGCCGGCGCCGCCGCCGCGCGCGCCCCCATCCTGCTCTTCACCGATGCCGATTGCGAACCGACGCCGGAGTGGTTGGCCCACATGCTGGCCCCTTTTCGGCTAGACCCCGCCGTAGTCGGCGTCAAAGGCGCGTACCTTTCCCGCCAGCCTGAACCGGTGGCGCGTTTCACCCAACTGGAAGTGGAAGACAAATATGATCGCATGGCCCGGCAGCCGCAGATTGATTTCATAGACACGTATTCAGCCGGTTATCGGCGGACGGTGTTCATGGACAACGCCGGCTTTGACGAGAGCCTGACCTATAGCCTGTTGGAAGACCAGGATTTATCCTTTCGCCTGGCCGCCAAAGGTTATAAGATGGTCTTTGCGCCCGAGGCGCGCGTGTATCATCGCCATGTAACCGACGCGCGGCGCTATTATCGCCGCAAGCGCACTATCGGCTTATGGAAGGCGGTCATTCTCAGCCGTCACCCGGAACGGATGGCGCACGATTCACGCACGCCGCTCAGCCAGAAGCTCCAATTTGCCCTCATGTTTATTCTGATCCCGTTGTTGCCGCCAGCCCTGGTCTGGCGACCGGCGCGGCAAGCGTGGTTGGCTGGGCTGGGGCTGTTTATTGCCTCCGGCGCGCCCTTTTTGGCGAAGACGCTGTGGCGCGATCCCGGCCTGGTGGCGCTGGGTTTGCCCCTGCTGGGCGTGCGCGCGCTCGCTCTGGCGCATGGCTATGCCGAAGGGGTGTTGCGTTCGGCCGAATATCGCGCCCAGCATCCGATCCTGGCCGGCCGTCAACGTTGGCTCAAGACGGGCCTGGACCTAACCCTCGGCGGCGCGTGCCTGAGTGTATGCGCGCCCTGGCTAATCGTCGAAGCGCTGCGCCTACGGCTTTCCGGCCGTCCGGTGTGGCAAAAAAGCCGGCTGGTCGGTCAAAACGGCCTTCCCTTCACCCGCTACACCCTGAATACTCGCCAACCCTGGCTACGCCGCCTGTCGCAACTGGTCAACGTGTTGCGTGGGGTGATGAGCCTGGTGGGGCCACAGGCGCAACCGGCCGCCGTCGTCAACCGCTATGGCGACGCTGAGCGGCGACGGCTGGCGGTGCGGCCGGGTCTGACCGGGCCGGCTCAGGTGCAAGGCGGGGAACTGGATTCGGCCGAACAAGCGCAATTAGAACTTCGCTACCTGGAAAACTATAGCTTGCGTCAAGACCTGTCCATCTTGGCCCGGTCGTTACGATCTCATTCCACACGTTCAATCCCGGATAGGAGCGATCCCCCTGATCGCAACCCAGAACAGGAGAAGCCATGAACAACGACAAAAACCTCAAAGACCCGGTCATCCTCAGCGCCGTGCGCACTCCCGTGGGCAAGTTTCAGGGCGGGTTGGGCAGTCTGCCCGCCCCGGAACTGGGCGCCATCGCTATTCGCGCCGCCGTGGCGCGAGCCGGGCTTGACCCAACCACAGTTTATGAAGTGCTGATGGGGCATGTCTTGCAGGCAGGGGCCGGACAAGCCGCTGCGCGGGTGGCGGCGCTCCACGGCGGCCTCGGCGACACCGTCGGCGCAGCCAGCGTCAACAAAGTTTGTGGGTCAGGGCTGAAAGCTGTCATGCTGGCCGCTAACGCCATTCTCGCCGGCGAGGCCGAAGTGTATGTGGCCGGCGGCATGGAAAGCATGAGTCTGACCCCATACCTGTTGCCAACCGCGCGCACCGGGCTGCGCTTTGGTCACGCTGAAGTCAAAGACGCCATTTTGCACGATGGGTTGTGGTGCGCCTTCCAGAATTGGGCCATGGGCAATGCCGCCGAGTTCATCGCCCGGCAATTTGAGCTAACGCGGCAAGAATTGGATGAGTATGCCCTGGTCAGTCACGACAAGGCGGCGGCGGCCACAGTCGCCGGGCACTTCCAGGCTGAAATCACGCCGGTGGAAATTCGGGGGCGCAAAGGGGCGGCGACGGTGGTTGAGCGCGATGAGCCGATCCGGGCCACCTTCCAGAATGGCAATTATACGCTGGATACAAATCTGGCGGCTTTGGGCAAATTGCCGCCGGCCTTTGAGCCGGATGGCGTCGTCACCGCCGGCAACGCGCCGGGCCTCAATGATGGCGCGGCGGCGTTGGTGGTGACTAGTCGCGCCGCGGCCGAACGACAAGGCCTGACGCCATTGGCGCGGATTGTCGGCTACACCCATGCCGCCGTAGCGCCGGAGTGGTTGTTTGCCGCCCCGGCTCGCGCCATTCCGCGCCTGCTCGCCAAAGTGGGCTGGTCATTGGATGAGGTGGATTTGCTGGAAGTGAATGAGGCGTTTGCCTCGCAGGTTCTGGCGAATGGCGCCGAGTTGATGCAAAAGGGTTATCCCTGGCGTTGGGATAAAGTCAATGTCAACGGCGGCGCGATTGCTCTGGGACATCCTATCGGTGCCAGCGGAGCGCGCGTCTTGGTGACTTTGGTGCACGCCTTACGCCGGCGCGGGCTGCGGCGCGGGGTGGCCTCTCTGTGTCTGGGCGGTGGCGAGGCTGTGGCGTTGGCGGTAGAGGTGGAATAATTGGCGGGAAGGGGTGTAAAATGGGGGCTTGCGAGGGCCAATTCACAGCTTGAGGCCAGGAAGTTGCCGGATCGGGATTCGGCCGATAATATAGAGTCTTGAGCACCCTGCACCCTTATCCTCGTTGCTCATCACTACCCGGCGGGTCCGTCACGCATGTTGTACCTGAGCACGCTCGTCGGCTAACACTGCCGGCAGCGTCAAGGCGATAGGGGTCGGCAACCCTGTGTGGTGGAACCACCACTTAGACTAATTTATCCGGGGGAGTTCATCCGGTTAGAGGATTGAGTATCATGCAAGCACCTGTAGGATTTAACGGCCTGATCATGCCTGTACTCGCCGCCTTCGGTTGGGCCGGCGAGGAAACTGCCCTCAAATTTGCTATTTCTCAGCTTGAGACTTTCATTGCCCAATTACATGCTGCCTTATCGCGTGATGGTCAAACTCTCCTGCCTTTTTATGGCCTGGATAGGGAGAGCAATACCGTTTTCCTTGCGCGTAGTCAAGAGACGGAAAGCGATGTCCATGTTGTCTTCTATGCTCGGCCAATGGCGTTTCGGATGAGTATAGATGTTACCGAGCGGGCCGCTTTGAATAGGGCGTTGAAGGGCATTATGGTTGATACTGTGCGCTGGCATCGTATTCTCAAAGAGCTGGAGGGCGACTGGAGCCTGCAAGTCAAGCAAATGGAATACGACCCGGAAAGCGGCGCTTCAACCCTCTACAAAGACCTCTACAAAGGGCCGGTGACGGGCCTAACGATTGATAGCTGCACGGAACTGTTTGAGCGGGCGGCTTACTTAAACGGCGAAGAGCGCTGGCTGGCCCCCATCTACCTGGTGAAAACCCAACCGTCGGAGTTCATTGCTGCGATGGGAACGGCGGTGATTGATGTATTAGCCAAAGAGTTCCAAAGCTTGTTGCCGTTGCTCAACATCATCATCGGCAGCACCCCCCGCCCGGTTCTCAAAGCCCGGCCGAGGACACGCGGTAAAGACGAGATAGTCAGTATCGCCCCCAAAGGCACACCCGCCTTTACTTACATCGCCACGCTGAAACCATTGCACATTCGCAAGGGTTTCATTATGCTGGAACTGGAACATTGGGCCTTTTTTGCCCGGTCGGCGCGCAGCGAAACACGCGCCGTAACGGTGCATTATGAGGGCAGCATGGATAAGGACAGCGCCATCTGGCGGTTAGCTGCCAATGACTCGACCCGCCTGGTGTTGGGGCATCATGCCCATAACTGGCTGGAAAATAGCTGTCAACCGGACGACAAGATCAAGCTCACGGTGATCAAAAGCCCCAGCGACGAAGTAGACATTGAATTGCAGATTCTCGATCAGCCGGCCTGAACGAGGACAAGAGCCGACCTCTTACGCGATCGCCCCCGTCAAGCGAGCGGGACTTCACTCAATTCCAAACAATTCTTGGAGTTAATCATTGCTGATGACAGCGGATAATCAGGTATGCCAAGAACAAAGATAGTCGCTACTCTAGGGCCCGCTTCTAGCGATGCCGAGACCATTCGCAAGTTGTTGTTTGCAGGCATGGATGTGGCGCGCATCAATTGTTCGCATGGCTCCCATGCGCAAATCCGCGCTTTGGTGGAGACAATCCGGGAGGTGGCGCAAGGCATCGGCAAGGAACCGGCTATCTTGGGCGACCTACAAGGGCCGAAGTTGCGACTGGGTGAAGTTCCCCACGGCGGAAAATACCTTAGCCTGGGGACACGCCTGGTATTGACGCCGACGCCTGCCTCTGAAGAAGAAATCGCTTTCCCGCACGAAGAGCTCTACGCGGCTATTCAGCCTGGCGCGCGCCTGGTGATCGGGGACGGCGAGATCGAGTTGCTGGTGATGGAGCGGCATGGCACTCGCCTGGAGTGTGTTACCACCGTCGAGGGCTTGCTGGAATCGCGCAAGGGGGTCAACTTGCCGCGCACGGCGTTGCCCATTGACAGCATTACAGAGAAGGATAAAGAGGACGCCCGCCTGTTGTGTGAACTGGGGGTAGATTACATTGCCATGTCGTTTGTGCGTTCGGCCCAGGATATTGTGGATTTGCAGGGGTTGCTGGAGCAACTGGGCCACTCTATTCCTGTGATCGCCAAGATTGAGAAGGCGGAGGCGATTGACGCGCTGTTGCAGATTCGCGAGGTGGCGGACGGCGT
>JAYRVN010000527.1:0-7269 GCA_041918535.1 Chloroflexota bacterium | reverse complement strand
TCATTCAGCTGGAAACTGTCGGTTTGAATGGGATCGGTGGGAGAGGGACGCAATTCGGCCGAATCCAGATTCGCCAATAAATCTATGGCCGTCACCTGAGCCAACGCCGGGCTATAACGACTCCACCAGGGTGTCAGCCGATGTAAACGAAACCGTCCTAAGAACGTTTCCGGCCGATAATACGTATCCAAAAACTCCTGATAGCCCGGAATCTTGGCGAACTCGTCCACCGGATTCTCGTAATCAAACCAGGTGCGGTCATACCAGGTCATGACAATATAAACCGGCGGCCGGGCGTAAAGGTCAGCCAGCACCTCCGCCTTCCAACGCGGCTGGAAGGCGTTATCCCCCAGGCGCGCCATCAGCGGCGAATTAAAGATGAAGCGGGTAGGGCTGGGACGATCCGCCCAGTAGTAGATGATGGAATGATTGCCCCACACCCATATACGATCTGTCGGCCGGGTGCGCGGCCGAATATAATCCGCCACTTCCAACTCGTCCCCAATGGCTTGCGACGCATACAGCTCCGTCCGTGTCTGCTTCCCCAACCAATAATCCTGCACCAATAACCACTGGTCGGCGTAGACTCGATAGCCCACATTCGCCAACACGGCCGCAATGCAGAGGGCCGCCCAAACGCGGCGCGCGCGCAATTCCCAGGTCAGCCCGCCGAAAGCCAACGCCAGCGGCGGGATCGCCAACGTCCAGTGATAGAGGGTCATCACTTTTTGCAGATAAACCGAGGCGGCCGCCACAACCAACCAGCCCGCGGTTAACCAGGCCCAGGCGCGTCGTTGCCGGATGGCCGTCAGACAGGCGATTAGGCCCATGGGGTAGAGAATCGGCCAGTTGGTCAGTTGTCGCCAGGTGCGTTGCCAGTAAAGCCACGGCGGCAACGATTCGCCGGGGAATAGCCAGAGGGTGGGGTTTATCTGAGCTTTGGGGAACTCCGTAAGCATGAACACCACATGCTCAACGGCGTAGGCCAACGCGCCGCGCGCCCACAGATACAGGGCGAACAAGGCGAGAACGGCGATGGAACTGCTCAGGCTGACCAACAACACCTTGCGCCGCGATTCGGCATGGGGACGCGACCAGAGGGCCAGGCAGGCTACCACCCCGGCCACCAGGAGCAGGGTGTATTTGTAAAGCGCCGCGCCGGCGAGGAAAGCGCCGGCCAACACCCAATGGGAGCGTTTTCGGCCGAAAAGCAATCCCCACGCCGCCCACACAATCAGCAGATTGGCAAACCCCTCCGGCTGCACATTCATGTCGAATGGGATAGACACAATTTGCCAGCCGTACACCAGCCCAACCAGCCAGCCCAGCCGATCGCCCCACCATTCGCGCCCCAGTCGCCATAGCCCCACCCCGGTCAGCGCCGCCCATAAGGCATTCAGCGCCACCGAGCCGGCCAAGCGGCGACCAAACAACCCTTGCGCCAGCGCATAGGTGTAATGCGTCAGCGGCGCCTTTGTATCCCAGCAATCCCGGTAGGGTGCGCCCCCCTTGAGCAAGATGTTCCCGCACGCGGCATACACGCCCTGATCGCGCTGCATCGGCGCGACCCAAAACGGCGCGGACAGGCTCACGACGCCCAGGATGAGCGCCAATGTCAGCCAGAATTCGCGCCGGCGCAGAATTGGCGGGCTGCGCCGCCAAACACGCTTCAACATGCCTCAACTATATCCGAACTGGGGCCTTCCCGAAAAGGGCCGGTCGTTGCCGGCGGTTATTCCACGGCCTGAAAAAAAAAGAAGCCGCGCTCATGGGGGGTGAGCGTGGCTTCTAATCGGTAGTGTGCCAGGAGGTAACACACTACGTCGGTTAATCGGCCAATACCGAAAATTTGGGAGTATTGACCTGAGCCGGCAAGCTATCCAGTCGCGTTCTTCGTGCCAGTTTTGGGGGGAGGGGTAAAACAAAAATGCTTGCCAAGCTTGCTTATATTAAAGCACAAATCGGCCGATTTGTCATCCCCCCAATTCCCCCAATTTTGGCATAAAGACAACCTATTTCACCCCACTCTTTGCCGCCCAAGCAGATGCCGGTTGGCCCAGAACGGGGTATCATAGGCGTCGGGCGTCGGAAGCCGCCTGGCCCGGCGCCGGCATGGACCGCTAAGGAGCGATTGAGCTTATGTTACACCCGACCGACTTCTTTGATCTTGACGACGCCATGACGCAGACGCTCTGCGCCGGCTGCGCTTATGTTTGGGAGATTTTGCCGCGCCTGGAAGCCTTTCTACACCAATTGACCGGCGATCGGCAAACGATCCTGGGGACGGTTATGCCTGGCGCTCATCTCAGCGATCGCCCTATGTATATCGCTGAGGGCGCGCGCATTGAGCCGGGCGCTTGCATTGTGGGCCCGGCCTATATCGGCCCGGGTGTGACGGTGCGGCATGGGGCGTATCTGCGCGAAAACGTCATTCTCCTGGCCGGCAGTGTTCTGGGGCATGCCAGCGAGGCTAAGAACAGTCTGTTCTTACCGGGGGCGCACGCGCCCCACTTCAACTATGTGGGCGATAGCATTCTGGGACAGCGCGTCAACCTGGGCGCGGGCACTATCTTGAGCAATTTATCCATTCTCAGCGCCAAGGATGCCGCAACGGGACGACGCCCTTCCATCCACCTGACAATCGGCCAGCGGGAATATGATACCGGCCTGACCAAGTTCGGCGCGATTTTGGGAGACGACGCTCAAACGGGATGCAATTCCGTCTTGAACCCCGGCTGTCTGGTGGGCGCGCGCACGCTGATCTACGCGGGTGTGAGTCTGCGCAGAGGGTACTACCCACCGGATAGCCTTATCAAACTGCGCCAAACGCTTGACCAGGTGCCGCGCCTTTAGTCGGCGCAGCCTGGAAATCGCCCGGGCGCGCAGGCGGCGCAACGGGTAATTATCTAAAAACACAGACCACCGGCCGCCGACGGTCGGGGTCTCTATCCAAAGGAACGACAATGTCACATTCTGTAAATGGTTATGTTCAACAAGCGTGGCGTCTCGACGATTTGTTTCCGGCGTTGCAAGCGCCGGAAATCGAGGCGGCGGTGACTGAGCTGAAAGAGTTATTGGCGGCGATGGAGGATTTTCGGCCGAAACTCCTCCCCAACCTGGAGCCGGCCGCCTTTCAGGCATTGCTAGCCCTCTATGAGCAAACCACGCGCACGCTTTACCGTCTCTACGCCTTTGGCTCGCTCAGTTTTGCCCAGGACACGCAAAATCAAGCCGCCCTCACCTATCTGGGGCGTATGCAGCAGTTAAGCGCCGAATCGCAAAACCGCCTGCTGTTCTTCGAGCTATGGTGGAAAGAGTTAGACGACGCCAATGCAGCGCGCTTGCAAGCCGCGGCCGGCGATTTCCGCTACTGGCTTGATAGCTTGCGCCGAGAAAAACCCTACACCCTCAGCGAGGCTGAGGAGCGCATCGTCAACCTGAAAAATGTTAACGGCCGGCAAGCCATGGATCAGCTTTACGATGCCATCACCAACCGTTATACCTTCAAGCTCACCATTGACGGACAAGAGCAAGAGCTCACCCGCGCCGAACTCTCCACCCACTACCGTTCGGCCGATCCGTCCCTCCGTCAGGCAGCCTTCGATGAATTGCTTCGCGTCTACGCGCAGGACGCTCCCATTCTCGGCCAGATTTACCACTACATCGTGCGCGACTGGCAGAGCGAATTCATCCGGCTGCGTCGGTATAACGAACCAATCGCCGTGCGCAACCTTTCCAATGACATCCCCGACGCCGTCGTGGACACCTTGTTGACCGTAGCGCAGGCTAACGCCGGGCTTTTCCAGCGCTATTTTCGCCTCAAGGCGCGTTGGCTCAACCTCAAACGCCTGCGTCGTTATGATCTCTCTGCGCCCGTTGCCGTCGCCGACAAGAATTACTCCTTTGGCGAGTCCGTGCATCTCGTCCTCGATAGCTTTGAGCAATTTGACCCCCGCCTGGCGGCCTTGGCGCAACGCGTCTTTGATGACCGCCATTACGACAGCGAAGTGCGCAAGGGCAAAATGGGCGGCGCTTTTTGCGCCACAGTCACCCCGGCGCTCACTCCCTGGGTGCTGCAATCTTTCAATGGCAAGCCGGAAGACGTGGCAACCATGGCGCATGAATTGGGCCACGCCATCCACGCCATGCTGGCCGAACACCATACCGCTCTGACACAACATTCGTCGCTGCCGCTGGCTGAGACAGCCTCTACGTTTGGTGAAATGTTGCTGGTTAACGTCTTGCTGGCGACGGATCCGGACCCGGCCGTGCAACGCGCCTTGCTTTTCAAGCAGATGGACGATGCCTACTCTACCGTGATGCGCCAGATTTACTTCGCCTTGTTCGAGCGCACAGCCCACGCCCGGGTGTCGGCGGGAGCATCGGTCAACGATTTATGCGCTCTTTATCTGGCTAACCTGCATGAACAATTTGGCGACGCCGTCGAAATTGGCGACAACTTTCAGTATGAGTGGGTGGCTATCCCGCACATATACGGCACGCCGTTCTATGTGTATGCCTATGCCTTTGGGCAGTTATTGGTGTACGCCTTATATCGGCAGTTCCGGCAAGAGGGAGAGCCGTTCAAGGCGCGCTATCTCAACATCTTGTCGGCTGGCGGCGCAGAGGCGCCGGTGGAGATATTAAAGCAAGCAGGGATTGATGTTTATTCGGCCGAATTTTGGCAAGGCGGGTTTGACGTCATCGGCGAACTGCTCGCTCAACTGGAAGCCCTTCCCCTTCCCTAGTCCCTGGATCAGCCCCGGCCGCCGGTTGTCGTCAGGCAGCCGCGCATGGGTTGGATTCACAAGTCGGGCGAACGCTTCAGGAAAGCCAGAGTTCGATCCCAGGCCAGACTCGCTGCCGCCTGGTTGTATGCCTGCCAGCGGTCAGGTTCAAAAAACCAGTGTCCAGTGCCCTTGTAAGTATGGAAAGTCACCGGCCGGCCGGCGCGCCTGAGGGATTCCTCCAGGCCGTCGACGCCGGCTTGTGGCTCAAACTCATCATTCTCGGCAAAGTGACCCAGGTAGGCTGCTCTTGAGTGACTGAAGTCGTCGCCCCCGGTCCCATAAAAGAGGACGACGGAGCGGATGTGTTCGGGGTCGGCGGCGGCGAGGTCCAGCGCGTAATTAGCGCCCAAAGAGAAGCCAATCACGGCCAAGCCACGGTCGGCTTGTCCAACCCGTTCGTTGAGAAACATTGTTGCATCCGCGATTTCCGCCTCGGCCTGGCGGTGGTTGCTGTTGAGAGCTTTGACAAGGGTTTCGGCATCGGCAATGTTGTCTGCGACCTTGCCATGATAGAGGTCTGGGGCAAAGGCCACGAAACCCGCTTCAGCCAGTCGCGTGCAGAAAGCCTTCACGGTGTCGTTCAACCCCCACCAGGCATGCAGAACCAATACACCGGGCCCCTTGCCGGCGGGTGGGGCGGCGAGAAAGCCCTGAGGTTGAGAATGGGTCATGTGGACTCCTTATCGTGGTTGTCGTGAATCACGCCGCTGCCTAAGGTTTGGTTAAGCCGCCTGGCGGGTTTGGCAAAGTGTTCCCCCCTACCAGAGCGTAGCCAGGTCGGCTTCAACCACTGGTTGCATGAACTATGGGGATTTCATCCCCTTGCCTATCAACCGCTATGCCCGCCTTGTTTACCCTTATTGTAATCGAAGATGCAGCCCACTTCTACTCTTTGGGTCATTTTGGGTAGCCTTCCAGGTCATTCTGGGCCGTTTTGCCGGCTAATAGGTGCACTTCACCCCGGGTCATGCTGCTGAAAGGACAGCCAACACCCACGTTAACGGCTACTCCGCGCTCCCTGTGCGCGCAGTTCGGTGGATGAAATATCCACACGGAAATGGGGCAGCGTGTGAAAGAGGTTGCTAAATTCCGGCGGGACCGCCAGTTGGGTCGGCTCTTGATAAACACCGGCCGAATCAATCCGCCCGGCCACCAAAAAGCGGCAGCCGCGGGCGCGAATTTCCGCCAGCGCCATGAGCATCTGTTCCTGACTGTCTTGATAATAGCGCGCGTGCACAACCCGCGCAGCCGTATCGTAACCCACAACGAACGTAGCGCCAGGGAAGAGCCGCGCCTTATCCAAAAATGTTGCCGCCTGGGTCACATACACCGGCCAGCGGCCGGCAAACTGCGCCAGGCGATCCAAGACAACCGCCGGCGGCAGGGTAGGCTTGTCCACGTTAACGGCCGATAGCTCAAAAGCCACCGGTTGTTGCAACCAGGCCACTGCAGAGCGGGCCAATCGCAAATGCCCTTCGTGTAGTGGGTTGAACGCGCCAGAGAACACCACGCGCGGCACAACCCCTTGCGCCCGCAAATACCCTTCCGCTTGCACGCCAAAATAAGGGATTGCCCCGGCGTATAGGCGTTGGGCCACTTCAGCCAGGTCATGCGTTGTGGCGGTCAGAGAGTCATCCGGCGTCAAAGTCAAGGCCAACCGATTCGGCACATCGAACGCTTCGGCCAGGCTGTTGAGTAACACCCGGCTGACAATCTCCTCTTCCTCTTCGCGTTCGCGCGCCCCTTTGTGCAAGTTCAAATGATAGCTGGTGACCCGCTCATTGCTCCATACGGCCAGATGAGCGTGATGCGGCCCACGTTTCGGCCGATCCGTCACAATGGCCGCCGTGCAAGCCACCCCGATCACCCGCTCCTCAGGTGCGCGCAACCAGCGCGCGCGCGTCAAGGCGCGCCCCGCCAACCAGCGCCCTGTCCCTTCCGAAACATGCTGGCTAGGGGTTTGGTCTAAGAATTCATCAAACGCCCGCGCATCATAGGGTACTACAGCTTCCAAGAGCGTGCGGCTGGCCCCCGCCACACCCAACAACCAGGCCAACGCCTGTGTGCCCGCGCCGGCCGTCACCAAAACCAATCGCCCCGGGCGGTTATGCAAGGCGCTTATCAACTGCTTAATGGCTGCATCCATTCCCCGCATCCTGTGAATCTCTACTCAACCTATAACCTATTTTATGTCGTACATCGGTTCAATACATCATTCAGTCCCGATCTGCGGCAATTGCTATCTCCCCGCCGGCCGGGAAGTGGTCCGGCATTGCGGCCTTCCGCCAAATGGAGAATAATAGGCGCATTCGGCTGCCTACGGCAGCCTCAGCCGTAACGTCAAAAAACGCGGATTGTTCGACGACTATGACCGTTGTAGACTCACCCACCCGCCACAGCGACCGGCGTTTGCCGATCACTGTGGCCCTGCTCGGCGGCGCGGCGCTCCTTTTGCTGGGGCAACTCACCCAGGCCCGTC
>JAYRVN010000526.1:0-12744 GCA_041918535.1 Chloroflexota bacterium | reverse complement strand
TCGGCCGAAAAGCCCGACCGGCAATTTCTAAGCTGGCATTGGATTATCCATGATTCTCATCACCGGGGCTACCGGCTTTGTTGGGACTTCGCTCACCCAACACCTGCGCGCGCGCGAGCTGCCTTATCGTCCTTACACCGGCCGGTTGAACGACACCGTGCAACTGCGCGAACAATTGGCCGGCGTGCAAACGGTTATTCACCTGGCGACCGCTCAGGCGCGCGGCAGTCGGCGCTTGTTGGAACAGGTGGATGTCTTTGGCGCGGAGCAACTGGTCAAAACGGCGCGCTACCACGAGATTGAACACCTGATTATTCTCAGCCACATCAACGCCGACCCCAACTCCGTTTATCCCGTGCTGCAAACCAAAGGGCGGGTTGAGCGCCTGGTGACCCGTAGCGGCGTGCCCTATACGATTCTGCGCAGCGCCTTTCTTTTCGGCCGATACGATCGCTTCACCAACCTCATCGCGTCGCTGGCTCTGTGGAACTGGCCGCTGGTCTGGTTGCCGGCCGGCGGCCGTTCAGTGGTGCAGCCGCTGTGGGTAGAAGATTTAGTGCGCTGCATCGGCCTGATCCTCGACAACCCGGCCTTCACCAACCAAACCGTCACCATTGCCGGGAACGAACGCTATCGCTACGCCGATCTCGTTTTCCTGATCATGGAGGCCATCCATATTCGCCGCCGACCGCTGAACATTCATCCGCAAATTGTGAAACTGATCAATCGCGCGCTTTTTGCCCCCTGGCCTTACCCTCCGGTGACCCAGTTCTACCTGGATCAACTGGCCGTCTCGGAGATCGCGCCGCTGGATAGTGTGCCGGATCGCTTCGGATTTCATCCGGCGCGCTTGGCGCAACATCTCAGCCACTTGCGTCGCCCCGGTTTGCGCCGGCATTTGTTCAACAAAAAGTTCTGAGTTGTCCTGGCGTGACAATCTGCGGTTTCGCTCTTACAATTCCTCTACAGGCTTTCGGCCGAAATTCAACCAGGAGAAGCGTATGCGGGTATTGATCACCGGTTCAAGCGGACAGATCGGCACCAATTTGGCCCTGGCGCTCCAGGCGCAAGGGCACTATGTCTTTGGCGTAGACAAGCGGGCCAACACCTGGACCAACGAGATTGAAACCCTGTTACAAGATTTGAGTATGCCTTACCGCGATTTTGAGCGGGGCATCGGCGGCGTCGAATATCCGGCGCGCCTGGATGTGGTGGTGCATCTGGCGGCGCATGCCAAGGTGCATGAACTGGTACAGCAGCCGCACCGGGCGCTGGAAAATATCACCATGACCTTCAACGTCCTCGAATTTTGTCGGCGCAACCAGCTCCCCATTATTTTCAGCAGTTCGCGCGAAGTTTACGGCGACATTCACCGTTACATCACCGAGGAATCCTACGCCGACTTTGCCTTCACCGAAAGCCCGTATTCCGCCAGCAAGATCGCGGGCGAGGCGTTGGTCTATTCATACGCGCAATGTTATGGCTTGCGTTATTTGGTGTTCCGCTTCAGCAATGTCTATGGCCGCTATGACAACGACCTGGAGCGGATGGAGCGGGTGATCCCGTTGTTCATTCGACGCATCAGCCGATCCGAACCGATTGTTATTTATGGCCGCGAGAAGACGCTGGATTTCACTTATGTGGATGATTGTGTGAGTGGGATTAGTCGCGGCATTGAGCGGTTGGCGCGCGGTCAGGTGGCAAATCACACCATCAATTTGGCGTATGGGCAGGGCAATAGTTTGGTGGCGATGGCGGGGTATGTGAGCGAGGCGTTGGGAATTTCGGCCGAAATTACTCTCGAACCCCCGCGTATCGGCGAAGTGACCCACTATGTCGCCAATATCGGCAAAGCCCGCGCCCTACTCGACTACGCCCCCCAAACCCCTCTGCGCGAGGGTATCCAACGCGCCGTGGCCTGGTCTACCGCCTGGTGGGCCGCCCATGAGCCGACTATCTGACGAGGTGAACCATGACCCCCATGCCGAACCGTCGCCGCTTTGTCCTGTTATTATTGGCAACCCTGGCTATGATTTTGGTCTTACAACGCATAGATGTCCCGCTACGCACCGACGCGGCGCCCCAGGGCATTGTGTCCTTTGAATTTGCCGGCAACCAGGCCGTTGCCCAACGTATCCTGGCCGCTTGGGATGAGCGCGCGCGCGTGTATGCCGCCTTCAGCCTGGGCTTCGATTATCTATTCATGCTGACCTATGCCGTTACCCTGGCCCTGGCCTGCCGCCTGGCCGAAGGTCCCTGGCAAGCGCGCACGCGACGGGGTGGGGCGTTAGGGGCGTATCTGGCTGTGGGGCAGTTGGCGGCGGCGCTCTTTGACGGCGTGGAAAACCTGGGCCTGTGGCGTATCTTAACGGGCTCGACCGCCGGAGGCTGGCCCGTTCTGGCGGCGTTATGCGCCGGTATCAAGTTTGTCTTGATTGTTCTGGGCCTGGGTTACAGTCTGGTAGGGTTTGGCCTGTTTGTCCAGCAACGCCGTGCAGGTCGCCGGTTTGGCTAACGTCTTCCAGGATCAGTGAGAGCCGGGTCGCCGCGGCCCGACTCTCTTTCAAAGGAGGAGAAGAAAAGAGTTTTATCTACTTCTCCATTCTAAAAGATTCCCACGGCGGATACTGCACGCCGCCCCTACGCAAAACAGACGCAAACCCCACGCAAGTGAGAAAATTCACAATGTCGGCTAGAGACATTATTGGGGTCGTCTCAGCCAGAGCCATAGCGGCCCGGCGAAAACCAGGGGGACGCCGATCAAATGCGCCAGCGTGCTGTCGCCGCCTAGCCAGGCCACACGGAGATGACCATAGAAGATTACCGACAATTGGCTGGTGAACAACAAACCCAGCCCGGCGGGCAGGCGTTGGGGATGTTCGTCGTCCAGGATGAGCCAGGGTAGCAGCCAGGTGGGATACCAGATGCGGAAACGGAAGGCGGTGAGAAGATAAAGGGCAAAAATATCGGCCGAATTCCTCCACACCCCTCGTCCCCGCCAGGCCAACACCACCAACCCTAACGCCCCGCCCAGTAGCAGCCACGACGCCGCCCGCACGATCGCCGCCGCCGGCGGCGTCCAGCCCACCGCCCGCCCCGCCAGAATCACCCACACCACCGGCGAAAAACTGCCTCCCTCTTGCGACTCCGACAACAAACGTTGCAGCAAAGGGATGGGCGAGCCAAAGGGCAAAAAGAGCAGCGTCGCCACCCCGCCCATCCCAATAGCTGCCAGCAAGGTTAGCTTCAGGCGCTGTTGCCATGTCGGCTGTTGCCGCCAGGTGTAAATCCCCCAAAAAGGCAAAGCCAGCAACCCGATTAGCTTGGTCAGCGGGGCCAAAGTCATGCCTATCAGGCCCAACACCGGCCGGCGTTGACGGATGAGCCAGGCCCCCAACATCAACCAGAAGAGCATTAGCCCATCGTTGTGGGCGTCAATGACGAACATAAATAACACAGCCGGGTTCCATAACCATAGCAGCAAGCCTGCCAGGCGCTCGTTCGGCGCGCGATCTTCCGCTAACCGCCAGATCAGATAGCCGGTTGCCAGGTGGGCTGCCAACCCTAACGCCTTGAAGAGCACAAGGCCGAGCGCCACCTGCCCCCGGCTGGCCCAATACACAGCCGCGCTCACCAACACCCACACCGGGCCATACGGGGTGGTCGTGTCGGCCCACTCACCCATCAGGGGCAAGTAAGGATCGCCTGGAAAGGCGGCGGGCGAAACGACAAATGGATTGGCCCCATAATGCACCAGTAAGCGGCCATGCCAGAAATAGTTGAACACATCGATAGCGTTAATCGGATAGGTTACAATAAGGGGTAGTCCGAGCAAGGCGGTCCATAGCAGGGCCGTTTGCCAGGAAAGGCGCCACTCGCCCCGATGGACAACCTGGGCGGCGCGCACATATAAGCCGAACAGGCCGCCGAAAAGGGCGGCATACGCCAGGCCGGCCTCCCATGACGGCGCGAAGCTGCGCACATCCCCCAATTGTTCGGCGTGGCGCAGGAATGGGAACCACAGGCTGAGCGTCAGGGTTCCGGCTAACATCAATAGCGGCAGTAGGAAGGGGTAGCGGTGTGGCGGCATAGTGTTATTGGTTCTGTGTCCCGGCGATGGCTTGCTTAGCCGGCGCAGTCACCCCTATTCTTACGCCAATTTGGGCCGGCAGGCAAATTGAACGAGATAACCGGATATGTTAAAGCTGCTGCGACTTTTACGAGCCTTTTTAGTGCGGGATTTCCTGACCGAGGTCAGCTACCGCTTCGCCTTTCTCGCCAGCCTGGGAGGTGTTTTCCTGAATACGCTGACCTTTTTCTTTGTGTCCTCGTTGGTCAACGAGGCTACCAGCCCGATGGTGCTGGCGCAGACCCAGGGGGATTACTTTTCATTTGTCTTGATCGGCATTGCCTTTGGCGGCTATTTTGGCGTGGGTTTGCGCGGGTTTGCCGGGGCCTTGCGCAATACGCAGGTCACGGGCACGCTGGAGGCCATGATCATGACCCCCACGCCGGTGACGCAAATAATCTTGGGGTCGGCGGTCTGGAGTTATGCGTTTACCACCTTTCGCGTATTGCTTTATCTGGGATTGGGGGTGCTGCTGGGCCTGAGCTTTTCCGGGGCGAATTACCTGGGCGCTTTGGTGAGCCTGACGCTGGCAATTGTGGCGTTTGCCAGTCTGGGCATTATGGCAGCCAGTGTGATTATGGTTATCAAGCGGGGCGACCCGGTGACCGGCCTCTTCAACGGCTTTGCCAATCTGATCGGCGGGGTATTCTATCCGGTGGAAGCTTTGCCCGCCTGGTTACAGACATTAAGCAAAGCGCTGCCCATTACCTATGCGCTGCACGCTATGCGGCTGGCTCTGCTTTCAGATGCCAGTTGGTCAGAGCTGGCGCCCGATTTGCTGACTCTGGCGCTGTTTTGCGTGGGGTTATTTCCGCTGTCTTTGCTGATGTTTCGGCTGGCGGTGGAGCGGGCGCGGCAAGACGGCAGTCTGGCGCAATATTGACCCGCGCCGACAGTCGAAACTGACAAAGAAGTGAGAACTGGAGCGCCGGCTCCAGTTCTCGCTAGAGCCGCATGGGGTCTCCCCTGCAGGCGGTCAGGCGGGCATGCCGCTCTGGCTGACACTCACGGCCGCCTCGGCGGTCGGGTGGCTGATTAGATAAGGGCCGCCGACGGGCAGATAGGCAAAGCCGGCCTCCACCAGGCGTTCGTAATCGGGGATCATGCGGCGACCGTCTATGATGAGATAGGGCGGGGTGACCGTGGCGATGATGGTGTGGGAGAGGCCGCGAAACTCTTCCCAATCGGTGGAAATGAGCATGGCCTGGCTGCCACGGATGGCATTTTCGGCCGAATCATGGTAGGTGATCCGTTCAAACAGATGGTTGGTGTTCGGGTTGAACCAACGCCGCGCCTCGTCCATCGCCAGCGGATCATACGCCCGAATCTCTTCCACGCCGCGCGCCAGCAATGATTCCACCGCCTTCAGCGCGGCCGAATCCCGCATATCGTTCGTCCGCTTCTTAAAGGCCAACCCCAACAAGGCCACCCGTTTGTAATTGAAGCTGAAACCCGCCTCATGCGCCGCCCGCTCAATCAAATACGTCTTCTGATACTCATTGATGTCATACACGGCTTGTAACAGATTCGTTGTGCGACCGGCTTGCTTGAGTTGGTAGATCAGCGATTGGATATCTTTGCCGAAACAACTGCCGCCCGCGCCGTTGCTGACATACGACCCCCAGGTGCTGATGCGGGTGTCAGCCGTGACGCCCACCTTGAGGTCTTCCATTTGGATGTTGGGGAAGGTTTCCGCCAAACGCGCCCCCACGCCGTTCCAAAACGACACATAGCTGAGCAAGAGGGCGTTGGCGACGTATTTGATGGCTTCGGCCGTTTCCGGCGTCGTCTCGATGTAGCGGATACGCACATGATTGACAAATTGGGAGTATAGCCGGCGCAGAATCGCCAGGTCTTCCTCCGTATCCGCGCCGACCACCACGCGGTCTGGGCTGCGCGAGCCTTCCACGGCTTTCCCCTGGGCCAAAAACTCCGGGTTGGATGCCACGCCCACGTTGTTGACGCCGTGTTCTTGCAGAATGGCTTCCAACCGGCGGGCCGTGCCGATCGGGACCGTGCTTTTGTTCACGACGACTACCCGGTTTTGCGCCCGGCGGTGGGCCAAGACCTCCGCCACATCATGGGCGGCGCGCAAGTAATAGCTCAAGTCGGTGGCTCCGCCGCGCAGGGGTGGGGTGTTGATCGCCATAAAGATCACGTCCGCCCCATCAATGACGCCGGCGAGATCGGTAGTGAAGAAGAGATTGCGACCTAGATACTCTTGGATCAAAGAGCTCAGGCCCGGTTCATTGACGTAGCGCTCAATGGCTGCGCGTTGGCCGGTCTGATAGGCGGCAATGCGTGCGGCATCAATATCATAGGCGTAAACTTCCTGCCCATACTCGGCGCAAATCGCCCCATGCGGCAAACCCACATACCCCGTTCCAATCACGATAACTTTCATAGTTGCTCTCCATAAGCTGCCCGGGCGCCGCCGGTCGGTTTTGACGGGAAAGGCGAGGGGCCGAATGGCGGCCGATGCCTTCAACAGCGCCCTTCATTTTTAGGCTATTACAAAATTAGATGTGCCGGCTCAGTCTCTTTGTCACACATGAATGCGATCATCGTTCTCCCAGGTTGGGGAGTGCAGGCCAATGCTTCAGGTGGATGCGCGCTGGCTGTCGGCTAACATGCGCTGGGCGACCTGTCGGCCGATTTGTACGGCGAAATTTGTGCCGCGATCCCAGGGATAAACCTGGCTCATGCTGGCGAGATAGAGGTTGGGGATGGGGGTGCGCAGGTCGGGGATATGGCGGGAATGGTTGAGTTCGGGTACGGGTTGGGCATAGGGGGCGCGGAAGAGCCAGGTGGCGCGCACCCAGTCCGGCGTGAAGTGGGGGTTAAAGACGGTCAGCGCGGGCAGAAAAATAGCTTCGAGTTCCGGCTGCGTCAGGCGCATATAGGGATGATCGGGCGGGACGTAGTCGCCGCAATAGAGGATGTGGTCGCCGCCGTAACGTTGAGGCGGGATGTAATTGGTATGTTCGATGAGAGCGATGAAGGGAAGGCCGTTGGTGTGTTTTTCGGCCGAATCAACCGGCAAGTTCAGCCAATAGGTGCCGTCTGTCAGCAAAGAATGCTTCAAAGCCAGCACCAAGACCACCGCGCCCATACTTTTCAGGCGCAGGAGCTGGTCGAGATAGGCGGACGGCAGGTCAGGGGCCAAACGGGCCAGCCAGGCCGGAGAGGTGGTATGTAGGACCTGGTCGAAGGTGAAGTCGCCTTGCCCGGTGGTAAGCGTGAGGCGGGTGTCGGGATTCGGCCGAATATGTTGCACCGGACAATTCAGCCGGATCATACCGCCGGCCGCGCTCACCGCCGCCGTCAGCTGATCCACAAAGAATTGAAACCCCCCTTCAAAATACCCCAGACGAAAGCTGCGCGCATGCAGCCGCGCCCACAGCCAGGCCATATTCACCTGCGGATAGTACGGCCCAAATTTGCTGATCAGTAACGGCCGCCAGACCACCTCGTGGATGCGCCGGCCATACCAGCGCCGCGTCCAGGCATCGGCCGTAGCGCTCTCTAGCCGTTTCCAGGCGCGTGTATAGCGCAGGAACGCCCCTACCGCGCCGAAACGCACAAAATCCAGCTTGGAAAAGCCGGGAAAGCGCCACCAATCCAGCGGGTTGCTAAAGGGATGGACTGCCTGGTTGTACCACAATGATGTGCGCGGCGTGGGGAAAAACAGTTTGTCGCGGATGCCCAGTTCCGTCGTCAAACGGAGAATATCCTTATCCGACTCGAACAAGTGGTGATAGAAGTGCTCTAACGGCCATTCCCAACGCGCATCGCGGAAGCCCGCCGCCAGGCCGCCGGTAGATGGGCTGGCCTCCAACACGGTAACTTGATGCCCGGCGCGCAATAGATCATTGGCAGCCGTCAGACCCGCGATCCCCCCGCCGACGATGCCGATGTTCATGGGTTGACCTCCGCCTCGTTCACGGGCCGGTCGGTCGTCTGAGTCTCTTCGGCCAGGCGGGCCATCGCGCTTAGCTGGCGCGGATGCAGACCCTCGCGTGCGGCCAGGAAAAGCCCCAGCGCTGTGATTGGCAACCACAGAGCGGCGTGCAAAACCAGGGTGTAAGCGCCGGCGATGTTGGGCGGCACATTGTAAAGCTTGAGAATTTCAATGCCGGGTTCGTCGAAGGTGCCCACATAGCCGGGGGCGGAAGGCAGGGTGGTTGCCAGGTTGACGATGCCGTTCATGAGCATGAGGGCGAAGAAGCTGACCTGGAAGTTAAAGGCGTGCATGACGAACCAGTATTTGACCGTTTCCAGCAGCCAGATGAGAATGGAGGTGAAGAAAATCATCAGGACATTGCGGAAGCGGCGTAGGGAGGCCAGGCCGCTGAGGAAGCGTTGGGTGAAGCCGAGGAGAGGTTGGTTAAAGCGCGAGGGGAGGATTCGGCCGAAAATTCCCGCCGCCAGTTGATAAGCGCGTTCAGGGAAAGCCGCCAGCGCGAAAAAAACCACCAGCGCGCCAAAAAACAAGCCGCTGGCTGCGGCCACCGTAGATTGCACCGCGGCGCTGGGGATAGGAGCAAAAGGTAGCGCCACAAAGACAAAAACCAACATCACCAGACCGTCAAAAACCCGCTCAACCACCACAGTGGCCAAACTGGCGCTGATTGGCACTTGCTCCCGACGATACAAGACATAGGAGCGCAATAATTCGCCCGCCCGAAAGGGCAAGATGTTATTGCCGGCATAGCCAATTACCACTACCGGGAACAGGCGCGCTGTGGGAATGCGCTTGAGCGGCCGTAACATGTAATCCCAACGCCAGGTGCGCACCCACACCGCCACAAAATAGACCGCCACACTCGGGATGAGCCACACATAGTTGGCCTCGCGCATGTGGCGCGCGACTTCTGCCAGGTCTAGCCCATCGAGCGCCAGCCACATAAAAATGGCGCTCACCACCAATCCTAACCACAATTGCCAGCGTTTCATGCTTTTCTTGCGCCGACCGCCTGGAATATCTCAGTCAGAAAGAGTGAGCCGAAAACGATCACCGGGGGGCGCTCACCGCCCACTACGCCGCCGAATTATGCAGAGACGCGCCGCCGACCGCCAGCCATTCTACCTCAACTCACAGGGATTTCCACGCCCGCGCGGCGCTTCCCTTAGAAAACAGCGCAGTTGCCAGGCAGCTATGAGGCTTCCTGCTGAAAGAGGGCGTAGCCCCGCGCCGTGAGTTCAGCCAGTTCGTCGAATAATAGGGGATCGAGCCGGGTGAAATTGAAGCAGGATTTGCCTTGCATGCGGCGTCGCAGGGCTGGTGAGATATCTTTGAGCAGCTCTGGATGCAGGTATACAGGCATCAGATGGTAGCTGACATAATTCTTCCGCTGTTGGACGGCCCCAAACCAGAGTTCCTTTTGGTATTTGGGAACGAATGGCCCATTCAGGCTGAAGTTGTCCGGCAAGTCTGCCTCGGTTGTCAGATGTGCGGCGTAGGGCTGCAAGATGGTTTTGAGGGCTGAGAAGACGGCTTGAAAACGCTCTTCTTGGGTCATAAGACGGTTTCTCCGGAGTAGGTGTAGCGCCTGGGCGTGATTTACGTTTCGGGGATCAGGCTGTGTCAAGTTGTCGGCGCAGGGCGGCGGCCCAGGCGCGCGCGCGCGCGGCCGCATCGCCCGTGTGCGTGTGCGCATCGAGCAGGGCGACGATTTGCGCCGGGGTCAGATAGGTTGTCAGACGCGCGTCCGCGCTGAGCAATTCGGCTAACGGGTTGGCTGCGCCGGCTTGGCAGGCGGCCCAGGCCGGCAAACTGGCCTCGCGCAGCCAGACGTGGGCTGCCTGGCGATCCGCCCCGGCGCGCACCAGCGCCATCAGCACGCGCTCGGTGGCGGCGAAGGGGCCGTAGGCCGCCAGATTTCGACGCATGGCGGCGTGGTCGAAGCGCATATCGGCCACAAGGCCTTCCGCTTTGATCAACATTTCATCCGTCGTTAGAAAAGCTTCAGGCAGAATAAAGCGTCGGTTGGCTGAATCGTCCAGGCTGCGCTCCAGGATGGCCTGACTGGCGTTGTCCCAGGCTACGGCGGGAAAAGCCCCGACCAGGCGCGCCAGGGAACAGATATTTTCGGCCTGGACGGGATTGCGCTTGAAAGGCATGGCAGACGAGCCGACCTGATGGGGGCCAAAGGGCTCGGCCCATTCGCCAATGGCGGGTGATTGCAGGATGCGGCAATCCAGGGCGAATTTGTGCAGGGAGGCGGCCAGCCCGGAGAGAACGTGTAGAATGCGCAGGTCTTGCTGGCGGGTGTAGGTTTGGGTGGTGATGGGGAAGGCGGGCAGATCGAGATAGGCAAGCGCCAGGGCTTCGAATTCGGCCGAATCCATCCCCGTCCCTTGCAACAACTCGACAAAAGTGGCTTGCGTGCCCACCGCCCCCTTGAACCCCTTACCGCGTAAGCGCTCGATCAGACGGCGCAAATCCGCCAGGTCTTCCGCCAGGTCTTGGGCATAGACTGCCAGCCGATAGCCCAGGGTGGTCGGCTCGGCCGGCTGCAAATGGGTGTAGGCCATCACCGGCCAATCGGCGCTCTCTTCAATCCGCGTCGCCAGACGTTGGAGCAGTTGCGCCAGCCGTTTCTGCACCAATCGGGCGGCTTCACGCATCCGCAGGACATCCACATTGTCAGTGATGTCGGCGCTGGTAGCGCCCCAGTGAAGGATACCCCCGCCGACCGGGCATTGCTCGGCGTAGGTCCGGATTTCCGCCATGACATCGTGGCGTGTCTCGCGCTCGATGGCCTGGGCGCGCGCGATGTCCACCTCCTCGACATGGGCTTGCAAATCGGCCAGTTGTTCGGCCGAAACCAGCCCCGCCGCCTGCTGCGCCGTCGCCAATGCCACCCACACCCGGCGCATCAGCCGCCGCCGGGCATACTCCGACCAGATATGACGCATCTCGTCGGAGCCGTAACGCCAGGTGCTGGGAGAAAGATAGGTGGCGTGAGTGAACACAGCGTCGGGCGATGAGGGCATAAAAAGATGACGGAATAAGCGCGTAGAGCGGCCGGGCGGTGCTGTTAGGCCGTGGGTGTGCGCCGGGGTTTGGGCTTATAGACGCGCTGGTCCTGCTTGGATCGGCCGATAAGTCCATAGCGTCGCAGAAGCACCCACACGCCGCCGAGCGCCAGGATAAGCGCAAACAACATGGAATAGGTGATGACGCTGTCGCCGATGGTGGGTTGGTCAGGGCGGAAGAACTCGATGACAAAGCGGCCGCCGCCCCACCAGAGCAAAAACAGGCCGAAGAGCGTGCCGGTGCGCCAGGTATCGCGATAATGGCGATTTAGCTGCGTGAGCACAATGTAGCCGGCCAGGAGCCAGATTGATGTGTAGAAGAAGGTGGGGTGAAAGCGCGTCTCCATGGGATAATCCGTCAAGATGTTGTAAGGGGTGATGCGGTAAGCGGGATCAACGAGGATTCCCCAGGGCAGTTTGGTGGGCGGGCCGTACAACTCCTGGTTGATGAAGTTGCCCCAACGCCCGACAGCCTCGGCCAGCATCAGCGCCGGCCCGGCCACATCGGCGTAATGCCACAACCTGAGTTTGCGCCAACGAATGTACAGCAGCGCGGCTACGAAAGCGCCGATAAAGCCGCCCAGGATATTAGCGCCGCCCTGGCGCAGGTTGATGACATCCAGGAAACTGGTGTAACGGCTGCCGTTGCCGGCGATGACATCTTGGGCAACATACCAGAGACGGGCGAATAAGTAGCCGGCTACGAGGACGACAATCAAGCCGTTCCACAATTCATCGGCGCTCTGTTTGCGTTTTTCAATTTCCCGTGAAGCCCAGAGCGTTCCCAGGACAATGCCGATCATGATCAAAATGCCATACCAATAGATGGCAAATCCGGCGTCTCCAAAGGGCAGAGTGAAGGCGATGGGGTCTGTTTTCAGCGCGTCGAACATGGCGTCTCCTTGTAAGAGAAGAATAAGGGTGTCAGGGGTGAGTTATGGAAGGGGCTACTCCACATAGCCCAGGCCGCGCAGTTGGCGCAAGAGGGTGTCGTCTTGCAGCTCAACCGGCGCGCCGGAGGTCAGGCTATCCCGTTGGGCGTGGACAAGGCTGGTAAAGTGATCCAGATGCGTGTTGAGGGCGTGGGTTTCGGCCGAAAATAGTTGCATAACGTTGTGGCTTTCTAACGGATCGGCGGCCAAATCGAACAGGGCATCCGCTTGCTCCGCCACCTGAATCAGCTTCCAACCGTCGCGCACGATGGCGCGGCGCAGCGAGGTGCAGCGGTAATGGGTGAGGAGCGCCGGTTGGCGGCGCTCAATGGCTTTGACGAAATTTAGCGGCGGGTAGATTTCGCTGAACGCCGTGGCCTGTTCGGGCTGGCGTCCGTCTATCTCATGGAGCAATGTCAGGGTAGCGGGATCACCCTGAATTTCGGCCGAAATCGGCGCCGCCGCCTCCGCCGCTGCCAGGATGGTGTGATAAACCCGGCGTGTGCTCACCGCCTCCGTCACCTGACTGGCCGGGGCGATCCGGCGCGGCCAATGTAAAAGCAGCGGCACATGCACCAGTTCCGCGTGCGCCACAAAGGCGTGCCCCATATAACCATGTTCGCCCAACCCGTCCCCATGGTC
>JAYRVN010000525.1:0-4883 GCA_041918535.1 Chloroflexota bacterium | reverse complement strand
GTGAAGCGCGCGGCCAGGTCGTCGAACTGCCGCGACGATTGCCGGATGGGTGTGGGCGGCGCAGGTTGCTGCGCGGCGCGCAGACGGGCGAGAATCTCATCACGACTGGACATTTAAGACTCCGTTTCGGCCGAAAACCCCGCCTCCCACAGTGCATGGAAGGAGCACGGCGCTAAGGCCGGTAACCCTCGTCCCTGCGCCGGGTCCAGGCGCGGCGGCAAATGCCATTGCCCATCTTGCACCCACGGCTTTTGCAACTGACGTCCAGCTTGTGTCGCCAGCCGCCACCAGGCTGGACGCGCCAATAGCGCCGCCGCCAGGTTCTCCGCCTGGCGCTCCGCCCACGGCAAGTGACCCTGCGCCACGATCTCGGCGCGCAAGGCCAGCAGCAAGCGCGGCAGATCGATCCGCACCGGACAAACAACCTGGCACGCGCCGCACAACGAACTGGCTTGCGGCAAGCCCGCATACGCCTCCAGGCCGAAGAGCAGAGGGGTGATGACCGCCCCGATCGGCCCGCTATAGGGGCTGCCGTAAGCGTGGCCGCCCGCCTCGCGGTAAACCGGGCAAACATTCAGGCAAGCGCCGCAGCGAATACATTGCAGCACTTCCGCATACTCGCCGCCCAACAAGCGGCTGCGCCCATTGTCCAGCAGAATGATGTGCACCGCCTGGGGGCCGTCCGGATCGCCCTGACGAGCCGGCCCGGTGATGATGGAGGTGTAGACAGACAGCGGTTGGCCCGTGGCGCTGCGCGCCAGCAAAGACAACCAGACGGCGGCGTCATCCCAGGTGCGCGCCACTTTTTCCAGGCCGACAATGGCCACATGCACACGCGGCGCGCTCGTCGCCAGCCGGATATTGCCCTCGTTTTCCACCAGCACCAGGCTGCCCGATTCCGCCACCAGAAAATTGCCGCCGGAAATACCCATCCCTGCCGTCAAAAACTTGCGACGCAGCCAGCCCCGAGCTTCAGCCGCCAGTTGTTGAATATCATCCGCCGGCAGCGATCGCCCCACTTCCCGGCTGATCAGTTCGGCCACCTGCCGGCGCGTTTTATGAATGGCCGGCCCGATAATGTGTGATGGTGGCTCACCGGCCAGTTGCACAATCCATTCGCCCAGGTCGGTCTCAACCGCTTCGATGCCCGCCGCTGCCAGCGCGGCATTGAGTTCGATCTCTTCGCTGACCATGGACTTGCCCTTGACGACCAGCGTGACGCCATAGGCGCGGGCAATGTCTAGCGCCAACGCGCACGCTTCGGCCCCGTCACGCGCCCAGTGCACCTGAGCCCCGGCGGTCGTGGCTTGACGCTCGAATGTTTCCAAATGTTCAGCCAACCGGGCTAGAGTGGCCGCGCGAATGGCTTTGAAATGGTCGCGCCAGGCTTCCGCCTGGGGCAACTCGGCCAGGGCGGCCTCGCGGGCGCGGCGAAATTTGTCGGTAGCGCCTTCAAGCGCCGCCTGCAAGCGAATATCTTGCAGCGCCACAAACGCGCCGGCGCGGAATTGGGCAGTGTCGGTGGGTTTGAAGGCGCTCATCGTGTCGCCTCTTCCAAAAGAATCGCCAGGTGCTCCACCCGGACGCCGTCTGCAGCCAGGCCGCGCAACTGCAACAGACAGCCGGGATCGGCCGTCACCAGGCAAGTTGCGCCTGCGGTGTCGGCCTGCCGCAGCTTCTCGGCGGTCATGGCGTTGGACACTTCCGGCATACGCAAGGAAAAGAGGCCGCCAAAGCCGCAACAGCGGTCGGATTCGGTCATTTCTTGCCAGGTGTAACCGGCGGCGTGCAGGAGTTGGCGGGGTTGCTGGCGCAAGCCTAATAACCGGCACATGTGGCAGGAATCGTGATAGGTGAGCGTGGCGGCAGGGTCAGTTCGTGCTCCGGCGCGCGCAGTCAGGCCCGGCCATTGTTTGGACAGGAACTCGCTCAGTTCAAACGTCTTGGCTGCGACTGCCTGGGCGCGGTCATGCCAGATGGCGTCCTCGGCCAACAGATGGGGGTATTCCAGCCGGATCATGGCGGTGCAGGAGCCGCCGGGCAGCACGACTGCCGGGTAAGGTTCTAGAAGTTCGATGGTGTGTCGGGCTAACGCTGCCGCCTGGGAGCGAAAGCCGCTGTTGTAGAAGGGTTGTCCGCAACAGGTTTGAGCTTTGGGGAAGGCAACGTGAAAGCCTGCGCGGCGGAGCAGCCGGACGGCAGCCACGCCCACTTCCGGCAAGCATTGGTCAACCAGGCAGGTGACGAAGAGGGCAATCGGGGTGTTGGGAGGCGACATACGGCGTTCCTGGGTTGCTCAACCTGTATCAGGGAAGTGTATCACAGGTGTGGGCGGCGCGGAAAACGGCATAGGCATGGCTTAGGCATTGCCGAACAATTGGGTTGCCGGTCGTCATATTTTGTATTTTTGCTATACTGGCAACCTGTTTGGCAAATTTTGGCTCTTAGGAGATTTCTTTATGCGTCGGTTGTCGTGGTTACTGATTCTGTTGGTTCTGTTGTCAATCGTGGGTGGCGCGAAGGCGGTTTCGGCCGAAACGACCTATATTGTTCAGCCTGGCGATAGCCTGGCCTTGTTAGCCGTCCGCTTCAATACTACTATCGAGGCGCTGGTTGCCGCCAACAAAATCACCAATCCCGGGCTGATCGTTATCGGGCAGACTCTCATCATTCCCCCGGCAGGTTCCAATACGCCCGCCCCTGCGCCGACTGACAGTCAGCCCTATGTCGTGCTTCCCGGCGATACGTTGTCCGGTATCGCCGTGAAACTGGGCGTTCCCATGAGCGCCCTGGCGGAAGCTAATGGGCTAACCTCCCCGTATTTCATTCGCGCAGGCCAAAAACTGGTCATTCCCGCCGGCGGCCATAATGTCACCCCGGCTCCTGCGCCGGCTCCTGCGCCGGCTCCTGCGCCCGCGCCCGCCCCGGCCCCAGCGCCCGCGCCTGCCCCGGTTACACCCGTCAACTATCTCCCTAACCCTTCTTTCGACGATGGCTGGTACAATCAAGGCGGCGCGCCTGAATTGCAGATTCCGTTGGGTTGGTTTGTGGAATGGGATGAAGGCCCTACCGGTTACGGCATGGACTTCTTCCGCCCGGAAGTGCGCACGTTGCCGTATTTTCAGTTGCCGCCGCAAGAAGTGTCCACATTTATTTGGGATGGCCTGTACACCGTCAAATCTTTCAAAGGTATGGCGCCGACCAGTTTCCGCTTGTTGGCTGATGTGAGCCTAGCGCCGGGTAAGTACACCTTCCGCGTTAACGTCTTCCCCGATCTCGTGGCGGCTTACGATAATAATGGCAAGGTTTGGGCGACCGATCCGCTCGCCGGGCAATTCCGCTTCATTGTGGGAGCCGGCGGCACAAATTGGTCTGCCGTCACCGCAGGGCAGAAGAACACCTATACCTACACATTCACCTTGAGTAGCGCGCAAACCGTACGCCTGGGTATTGGCGCGCGCGGTTTGCTGCCCGTGGCGAATAACGGCTGGTTCTTTGATGATTGGTCGTTGACGCGTTAGGGCGAATGAGGGGGCGTGGTTGCCCCCAGGCGTTCCAGTTCGGCTACGGTGCGGCGCAACTCCTCCACGAGCGGCCCGGACCGTAGCCGTTCAAACGTATCCACCAGGATACGATAGTACCAGAGGGTGCCTTCTTTGCCGCCGTTGAAGCGCGACCACAATTCTTCGCCCAGCAAGCGGTAATCCATGAGCGTGGCGCGGGCGTTGTGGAGCTTGTCGGCGTTGGAGACGCGCAAAATTTCGGCCGAAGCGGTTTGCAACTCAACCAGGTAAGCCAGCTTACGCGTCCGCCAGGGCGGTTTTGGAATCGTCTCGGCATCGGTACAGCCGTCCACAATTTCCGTCACGCGCAGGCCAAACCGCCGCCGAATCTCGTCGCGGGTGGCGCCCCCCCCCTGATCCTCAATGGCGTCATGAAGCAGCGCCGCAATGGCTTCATCTTCATCCCCGCCGTCTTCCAGAACCAGCGCCGCCACGCTCAGAAGGTGCGCGATGTACGGGGTTTGCGTGCCTTTGCGCACTTGTTGTCCATGTAATTGGCGGGCGTAGTCTAGCGCGGCCACAAAGCGGCCGGTGAGCTGGGTGGTGAGCGGCGATGATAGCAACATAGTCATAATTCCCCAGCGGGCAAGACTAATCAGTATTATCGCACACCGCAGCCCGGCGTTCCAAATCTGGCACAGGGCGCATCTGACGGGTTGGGATTAGGGTGACAGCTCCCGCGCGCGGCGTGGGGGCGTATAGGTTGCGAATCGGCCGATAATTGTCCGGCCCGCCCTCTTTTTCCGCTTGGGCGTTTGACAACGCCCGCCTCATCACGTTATCATCCCACGGCATACCCACCGCCGGAGTTACCCTTGCATGTCCGACCCTGTCATTCGTTTGCATGAGCTGAGTAAGACCTACACCATCCACGAGCGTGAAGCCGGGACCGGCGCGGCCTGGCGCAGTTTGTTGCGCCGCCGGACGCGAGAGGTGAAGGCTGTGGATCGGGTGTCGTTTACGGTGTCCCCCGGCGAGATGGTGGGGTTCCTGGGGCCGAATGGGGCGGGCAAGACCACCACGCTCAAAATGCTCTCCGGCTTGCTCTACCCGACGGCCGGCGCGCTTTCAGTCTTGGGCTATGAACCATCCCGGCGCGAGGCAGCCTATTTGCGCCAGATCGCCCTGGTGATGGGGCAACGCAATCAGCTCGTGTGGGATATTCCGGCCCTGGATTCGTATGAGGTGAATCGGGTGATTTACCGGATTCCTGAGGCGGCGTATCGGGCAACGTTAGATGAACTGGTGGCGCTGCTGGCGGATGTCAAGCCCACGATTCCCCCCTATACGCGCGTCAACCGCCTCTTCCGCGACATTCCC
>JAYRVN010000524.1:0-1522 GCA_041918535.1 Chloroflexota bacterium | reverse complement strand
CTCAGCGTTTATCAGCCCGGCGGTCACCTCATCCACCACCCCGCTAGTCTCTAGACCATGAGCTTTCTGGAAATCCAATACCGCCTGCTCGGTGGCTGTGCCAAAAGTGTCCCGCTCGCTAACCGGAATGGCGAAACCTAACAGGCGAAGCTTAGCTATGAGCAGTCGCACCTCTGCGCCCCGCATCCCGCGTTGCAGCGCCGGAGGGATGACAGCCGGCAGCGTGAGGTTGACGATGGCCATCGGGCTGGCGTTGGCTATCAGGTCGGATGCCTGCAACGGCTTGCCGCCTGGATCGAGGGCCGTCACACGCAGATTGATCTCACGTATAACCGGCAACATCTCATAGCGGATGGTGTAGCGCCCGTCGGCGTCTGTCGTGTCTTCGCCCAGTCGAATTAGCGCCCCTTGCCCATCGTCATGCAAGGCGCGCATTAGCCCGCCGGCAAACGGTTGACCATCCGCCCGGGTTACACGCCCACTGACTACGCGCCGGGAAGCGGTTGATAGGCTCGATTCGACGCCTGTTCCCCCGAGTTTAGTGAATGCCCCTCCCTCCTGCAGCGCCGCGTTCAATCTCTCCGCCGTAGGCTCATCAACCAAACCGGACTCGGCAAGCTTCCACGCTTTCTGAAAGGCGGCAACCAGTCGGCGGGTGAAACCGCCGTACTCTTGCTTGTCTTGCTCTTGCAACACGCCCTTTTCGAACTGCGCTGCCAAGAAGGCCAAGGCACCCTTGTGCAGGAGAAACAACAGCCCATCCTGAAGGTTAGTGATGTCCGGACCAGGACTCTGGGGATTGATAGGGGCAACAATAAGTTTCATTGAATCTCTCCTGTCAGGAAAATGTATCAGGGCGTTGTCTTACACAGGCCGACAACCCCAAGATGTTCTTGTGGGTCTATAACCTGCAGGCTGGAAGCCAGCCTCATCATATGGCGTAAAACAACGGGCAGTCGTCGCATGTTTGGGTTTATCAGCTTTTTGACGTCGTTTCCATCTGTTGCAACACTCTGAGCAACGCCTCTTTGGCATACGCCCAGTTGTGGCACTTGAAGCTGCGCAGGTTCTCGAACGGCGTGCCGCACTGGAAACACTTAAGCCCGGCGATGGCGCGCGGCACCTCGGTGTTGACGAACTTCTGCTCGCCCAGGATGACGCGGGCGATCATCTCACGCTGATGCACCTGGCCCAGCGCTGAGGCGACGATGTCCAGCCAGTTGACCTCGCGGCGGCACTTCTTGCAACGCTTGCGGTCTCCGCTGACCCACAGCGGCGCGCCGATGGTCTCCGACGGCATGCCGAGCAGCTTCTCGATCTGGCGCACATCGGCTTCGCGCGTCAGCCACTTGTAGCGGCCCGGCAGCGCGGCCGGCGAGTCGTAGACGGCGCGGAAGATCTCTTGACTTACCGGATGGGTTAGTTGCAGTGTGTTCATTTGCATCTCGTTTCTTTGCTGCGCATAGGCGCGGGCCCTGTGGTGGTCGGGGAAAGTGTGCGTAGGCCGTTTCCGGCCCACTCG
>JAYRVN010000523.1:0-3587 GCA_041918535.1 Chloroflexota bacterium | reverse complement strand
TCTTGTATCTCGTCGTCATATAAGGCGGTGTGCGCCTGGGCCGACCGCCCCAGACCCAGTACACGCAGCCAGCGATCCACCGGCAACGTCTGTTCGCCCAACACCTCGGACAAACGCCCATACGCCACACGCCGCTGAAAATCCATCTGCCACAGACGATCTTGCGCATGCACAAAACCCTGGGCGAAAACGGCATCGCGTGTGGTGCGGGCATAAATGTGCGGCACGCCCCAACGATCGCGGAATATCTCCACCGGCCCGGTCAAGCCCGGCAGGGACAAATCCCCCTGCGTTTGGGGCAACGGCCGCCGCAACAGCCAGTAGTAAGCCAATCCCGCCAGGCCGGCCAGCGTACCGGCCACGCCTCCGGCGATTTTGTGTGTCTGATTCATAAAACATCTCCCTGATGGGGGGTGGGCCGCTCCAGCCATTTGGGGCATTGCCGCGCCCGGCCACAAGCTCTATACTACCTGACACGCGGCAAAGAGACTACTTCCGGCGGACGGTCGGTTGACGTTTCCCCTTTGCTGCTACCAACAATGGTTAGAACAGGTATGAGCTTATGACACACACAGCGGTGGTGCTTTTACACGGGGCATTAGGGGCGAGTGATCAGTTTGAGGCGCTGGCGGCGCTGTTGGCCGACAGCTTCGAGGTACATCGTCTGGAATTTGAGGGACACGGCGCACGTCCGGCGGCCGACCGCCCGTTTCGGATGGAGCACTTTGCGGCCAATGTGGTGACGTATCTTGACGAACAGGGGCTCGATTCCGCCCATCTGTTCGGTTACAGCTTGGGAGGCTTCGTGGCCTGCCTGGTCGGTCTGGCGCAACCGGCGCGCGCGCAGCGGATTGTTACCCTGGCGACAAAATTCCACTGGGACCCGACGGTAGCCGCCCGCGAGGCGGGATTCCTGGATGTAGAGAAAATGCGCGCCAAAGTGCCCCATTTTGCCCAATCCCTGGCGGCCCGTCATACCGGCGCCGGTTGGGAAACGGTCGTCAACCAGACCCGCGCGATGTTGTTAGCGCTAGGGGAGAGCGGCGGCTTCACCCCGACGCAGGCGGCCGGATTAACCCAGCCGGTGCGCGTCATGCTCGGCGACCGCGATCGCACCGTGACCCTGGCGGAGACGGTCGCCATTTATCAGGCATTGCCACAAGGCCAGTTGGAGATTCTGCCCGACACCCCCCACCCGCTGGAAAAAGTGTCGCCAAAGCGATTGGCCCTGGCGCTGAGCGACTTTTTCGCTGCCTGAGCCTGATCGGCCGATACTCTTCAAGCGAGATTGTTCGCCAGAGGCGTTCATTCCTAATAATAAACACTATGGTTCCTTTATTGATTTCCGGCACAGATTTGCAGATGGATGATGTGGTGGCGGTGGCGCAAGGGCAACCCGCGGCGTTGGCCGAATCGGCGTTGCCGGCCATTTTGCGTTCACGGGCGGCGGTCGAAAGGTTGGTGGCCCAGGGTGAGGTGGTTTACGGGATCACCACAGGATTCGGCCGATTCAAGGACACCATCATTTCGGCCGATCAAACCCGTCAACTGCAACTCAACCTGGTGCGCTCCCATGCCGCCGGCGTCGGCCCGCTGCTGCCGGACGAGGTCGTGCGCGCCATGTTGGTGGTGCGCGCCAATACATTGGCGAAAGGCTACTCCGGCGTGCGCCCGATTGTCATCACCACCTTGCTCGATCTGCTTAACGCCGGGGTGCATCCGCGCATTCCGGCGCAAGGCTCGCTGGGGGCCAGCGGCGATCTGGCGCCGTTGGCGCATCTGGCGCTGGTCTTGATCGGCGAAGGCGAGGCGTCTTATCAAGGCGAGATATTGTCGGGCGGGGAGGCGCTGCGGCGCGTCGGGATCGCGCCCCTGGCCCTGGAAGCGAAAGAGGGCCTGGCCTTATTGAACGGCACCACCTTCATGGTGGGTTTAGGCGCTTTACTGGTGAGACGGGCGATTAATTTGGCGATTTCGGCCGATATTGCCGCCTGTCTGACGCTGGAAGCCCTCAACGGCACCGCCCGCGCCTACGACGCCCGCGTCCATGCCGTGCGCCCTCACCCGCGCCAAATTGACTGCGCCGCCTTCCTACGCCGGCTCATTGCCGGCAGTCAATTGCTGCGTCCGGACCGTTCACCCAATGTCCAAGACCCCTACACGCTGCGTTGCGTGCCGCAAGTGCATGGCGCGGCCCGCGATGCGGTGGCCTATGCCCGTTGGGTCATCAATATCGAGCTGAACGCAGTGAATGACAACCCGATCATTTTTGTGGATGAGGAAACGGATTCGGCCGATGTTATCTCCGCCGGCAACTTTCACGGCGAACCGATTGCCCTGGCCATGGATTACATGAAACTCGCCCTGACGGAAATCGGCAACATGAGCGAGCGACGGATCGCCCAACTGGTGGACGCCAACAGCAACGGTGGGGTGCTGCCGATGTTTCTCACCCAGCATGGCGGGCTGGAAAGCGGCTTCATGATCGCCCAATACACCGCTGCTGCCCTGGCCTCCGAGAACAAAGTGCTGGCTCACCCTGCCAGCGCCGACACCATCCCCAGCAGCGCCAACATCGAAGACCATGTTAGCATGGGGGCGACCGCTGCCCGCCAGGCGGAACAGATTTTGATCCATACTGAGACGATAGTTGCCATTGAATTGATGGCGGCGGCGCAGGGGATTGATTTTCGGCGACAAGAGCAAGGCGGTCAATTAGGCCAGGGCACACAGGTTGCCTATGAGTTGGTGCGCAGCCACATCCCGTTCCTGGACCGGGATGTTTCTCTGGCCCCGTACATTGAACAAGCGCGGCAGTTGGTGCGGCAAGCCGCTATCAAGCGCGCGGTTGAAAAGGCGTTGGGGCTTCCCTGAACCCTGTGTTAGGCGGCGCTGGAGATTACACACATGGCGAACGAGCAATTATTCAGGTGGTTCTTCATAATCGTCTTCGTTGGCACTCTGTCTATCTCGAGTTATTTTCGGCGCAAGGCGCGCCAATCCGGTGCAGCCATTCCAAGAGCGCGCGAAGGCAAACTTGTCCTGTTATCACGTCTTCTCTTCGCTGCCCCTCTTTACCTGCCCATCTTCGCTTACATGTTGAATCCCGCGTGGATGGCTTGGTCTGCAATTTCCCTGCCCACATGGCTGCGTTGGCTGGGCGCCGCAGTTGGCCTGGGAATGTTGCCCTTGAGTTATTGGGTGATGAGCAGCATCGGCAACAATATCTCAGAGACATTTCTGACCAAGGAAAACCACATCTTGGTCACTCATGGCCCTTATCACTGGGTACGCCATCCGTTGTATACAACCGCCACAATTTGGTTGGTCTCGCTGAGCATCCTCGCGGCGAACTGGTTCATGCTGGCGATGGCTTGCCTGGCTTTCATTGGCATTGCAATGCTGGTAGTGCCGAGAGAAGAAGCGGAGCTGACACGAAATTTTGGTGATGCCTATCGGGCGTACAGGCAGCGGACAGGCAAGTTTGCTCCACGTCTGCGCTCGTTTATGTAGAATGTATAGTGTGCCGCCTAACGTGAGCATCAGCCGTTTGCGGAGCGAAGCAATCGGCTACAGTGTTAGCCCGC
>JAYRVN010000522.1:0-3599 GCA_041918535.1 Chloroflexota bacterium | reverse complement strand
TTCTCCGCGTCAGCCCGACTTTAGCCGCCAATCGGAGGGGTTGGGGTAGGAAACCCGCCCCTCCGAGGTTTGGCCTAGACTCTTAGGGCGTCGGAAAAGGAATGACTGGCAGGAAGGGTATGGCATCGCGCGGCGCAATGAAAACTCTCGTCGCAAAGGTGAAGATGGGGAAGTCCGGTTCCAACACATACGCCTGAGTGAACTGTGTCACCCCGTTTAACTGCACCTGGTCCACCACACTCAACGTCTGGCCGTCCGGAGTAATGGTAATCGTTAGGGCGTGATCGAGGCCGTGGGCGGGCAGTTTGAGACTCAAAGGATCACCGACGTACGTGAATTGACCCGCCCCCCATTCGCAATTCGGATCGGGATTGAAGATGCTAATGGCGCAGGCCAAGCCAGCCAGAAAGCCGTTGGAGTTGATACTGTAAAACTTGCCAGACAGGCGAAGGGTGACGGTCGTGCCGCTATTGGAAATTTCTAGTTTCGTCAAACCGCCTTGCGAGTCATCGGTGGCTACCCAGGTGCCGGTATACTTGCCGATAGCGGCCAGGAGTTGGGCGTCTGCTGTGGCGGTGGCAGCCACCGACGTCGCGGTAGCGTTGGCGTTAGCGGCGACGGCGGTTTGCGTGGCACGCACAGCGGCTGTGGCGGCTAAATTCGGTGTGGCGGTTGGCGTCACGGTCGGAGTCGTCGTCGGCGTGGGCACGGCGGTGCCTTTGGAGATAAACAGGTCTACATTGTTACCTTTCGGGACGGGTGTACCGGCGGATGGGTTGGTGCGGGCGACTTGTCCGACTTCCTGGGAGCTGTTTTCATCACGGATTCGGCCGATTCCCAGCCCCACCCCCGCGATCTCCGTCCCGGCCGCATCCTCGTTCAGCCCCACCACATCCGGCACCGCCACATCCTTCGAACGCGTGGCGAAGAAAATGCCGGCGGCAATGCCTACCAGCACCAGCAAGATCACCGGGATGATCCAGATGGGGAACTTTTTAGGTTCCGCTCTTACCTCCGGCACCGTTATCGTCACTGTCGGCCCGGCCGAGAAGGTCTCATCCGGGTTGTGCGTGGCTACCATGTTCAGGCGGATGGTGTAATTGCCCGGTGCGGCATCGGGCGGGACACTGATGGTCACACTGTACTGTTCCGTAGCGCCGATGGCAAACGGTCTTTCCGCCTCCGTGTTGGGAGGGAAAGCCAACCAGGCCAGATGCGGCGCTTTTTCGGGCACAGTGGCCAGGGAGGCCCGCCCGCGCACTTCTTGGCCGCTGGTATTGCTCACCGTATACGCCACACTTTGTTGACGCATCCGCTTCTCGATGGTGATACTGTTCGTCGCCGCTGTTACGGAAAATGCACTCGACATAGGTTACCTGCTTATGGAAGAACAAACTTGATAAAGTCATTGAGTTGGGACTACTGGGCCAGGAAATGCTTGCGCCTGTCCCTATCTCTTCTGACTCCCCTTATTCTAGCGGAGTCGGCCTGACTCCGCCATGTTTCGTCAGGTCCCGGCTTGCCGGCCAAACAAGCTCACAGTTACCAAGCGAGACCACGGCTATTGATCGGTTGGTACAGCCAGCCAGGCCATTCTCCAGGCTTGACTGCTGGCATAGGATGGTGAGATGGAACCTGCTCTACTATTCCGGATGTAAACGGTAAAACTCTCTGGATTGGGCGCATAGATCGCGCTGGCGCCGGTGGTGCGCCAGATGTTGTCGCCATAGATAGAAGCAAAATACAGAGGAACGCCGGTCATGGCGCAACTTGTTGTGTCAATGCCTAGCAGGACGGTGTCAGCGCTATACTGCTGCCAGCCGGCGCCGGTTGTTGTTCGCCCGCTACACAGTGACGGCAGCCGTAAACCGCGCCGCACCGCCAGCCAATTGATGTGCCAGCCCCAATCGTTCGCCGTATCAGGCGTCATGGCGCCAGGCGTGTAATGCAGATAGACCTGAAAACTGTTGCTGTCGGCCGCGTAGATGGATGTGGCGCCGGTTGTACTCCAATGGCTGCTTTCGCCCCCCAGAGAAGTCATGTAGACGATATCCTCGCCGTTGGCAAAATTGCATTGGCTGGTATCCACGTCCAGGCCAATGTCCTGATCGTAGGTTTTCCAGCCGGTTGATGCTGTTTGGCCGATACAGATGTCAGGATAGTTCAAATCAACCGGCACCGCCATCCAATTGATGGCCCACGCATAGCTATTGGCCAGGGCCGGATCGATCGGCGCATCCTCTCTGACATCTCTGACGTAGACACGAAAGCTGTTGGGTTGCGCCTGATAGATGGAAGTGTGACCGATGGCAATGAAGTGATTCGTCGAGCCGCCTATGGACGTGAAGTAAAGCGGGGTTTCACTGAGACCGCAATCGGTGTTTATGTCAACATAGACCGTAGAGGGGTCGTATACCAGCCAATCTGTGGCCCCGGGTTGAGTCTGGCCGGCACAGATCACCGGCGGCGATGGGGTGGCTGTCGGCGTAACCGTAGGGGGGATGGGGGTGTGAGTGGGCGTCGGTGTGGCCGGCAGGCCGGATGAAAGATATAGGTCTACGTTGGAATTCTTAGGCACTTCGGTGCCGGCGGAAGGGGCGGAGCGGGCAATTCGGCCAACCTCTTGGGCGCTATTTTCCTCACCGATTCGGCCGATTCCCAGCCCCACCCCCGCAATTTCCGTCCCGGCTGCCTCCTCACTCAGCCCCACTACGTCCGGCACCGCCACGGCTTTGGAACGAGTTGCCAAGAACACGGCGGCCGCAATCCCCGCCAGCACCAGCAGAATTACCGGGATAATCCAGATGGGAAACTTTCCGGTTGCGGCTTTAGCTTCCGGCGCTGTGATTGTCATCGTCGGCCCGGCCGAGAAGGTCTCATCCGGGTTATGTGTCGCTACCATGTTCAGGCGAAAAGTGTAGTTGCCGGGAGCCGCGTCAGCCGGCGCACTGATAGTGACGCGGTATTGCTCAGTCGCGCCGATGATGAACGGCCGCTCCGACTCGCCGTCAATCGCCAGCCAGGCCAGATGTGGCGCATTGTCCGGCACAGTGGCCAACGCAGCCCGCCCATGCACCTCTTGTCCGCTGCTGTTGGTAACCGTATAGGTCACACTAGCAACGCGTTGGGACTTGTCCAGCGTGAGGTTGTTGCTGGCTGTCGTGATAGTAAATGCGCTCGCCATCGGTTTTGCCTTGCTAAGGAGTGATAGGCTCTGAATAGATAATCAGGTTGCGGATTGTTCCCTGGAACGTTGAGGCATTGGAGAAGTTCGTCACGCTGACGTCGGTATCGCCGCCTTGTTCCAGGGTGAAGTTGACACTGCACCCCTGCACGCCGTCCAGATAGAGCCGTGCCTCGCTGCCGTTATAAGTTACCCAGGCCGTGTGCCAGGTGTTCAGGCTATAGTTCGTTGTGCATGGGGCAAGATTGGCGTTGTTGTAGAGCAGGCTGGTGGTGCCGTCGGCATTCAGGTAGAAGCCGATCCAACGCCACGATGCGCCGCCGACAAATACGGGCATGCGCTGGGCGGCGCCGACCTTAAAGTCGGCCCGGATGGCAAAGGCGTTGTAGTTGAAGCCGGTCAACGCGCCGGTGGA
>JAYRVN010000521.1:0-4939 GCA_041918535.1 Chloroflexota bacterium | reverse complement strand
GGAACCGGCAATGGCTTCTAAACGACGGTTTATGCTGTCTACCCGTCGAATTACGTCAGTGAAGCAGTACTTATGAAGTTGTCAAGGTTCAGAAAGATTAAATTTGTCAGTCAATCAGCTGCCATCTCAAATCCTGACCGGCATTAATTCTCCAATTGTTAAAATCTGGTGCGGAATGTGGGATGCCACCTTTTGGCCTTTTTGTCACGTTTCACTTAGCGGAAAGTAGAGAACTTAGCGGCTCTCTCGGCAAGTTATTAAAGTACCGGGGCTTCGCGAGGGGCGAGTCGACAGGACGGAGAACCCGGCTCATTGGAACGAAAAGCCCCCGGCGCTTATGTTCAAATTTAGCGAGAGAACTACTTAGTCAACCACATGAATTCCGGAAGAGCCTTTTTTCTCTCTGGTAAAAATGTCAGTTTATGGCCTCACAAAGTATAGGTAGAAACGCGCATGGGTTCTCTGCCGAATCCTCCTTTTCACTCCTGTTCCACCAGCAACGACATCGCCGTCAGCGTCAGCGATAGCCGACCGCCCACCGTTGTCACCGTCTCCGGCGCAGGCAGATCTCCCGGCGCTAGCATAGACATCACAGGCGGCAAAAATGGTCTGGCTGTTGGTGGCGCTTTTGCGGAAGGAGGGGGTTTCGGCCAAGCGGTGGGCGGTTTCGGCCGAATCCCTGCGCCAATTATCTCCCGCAGCAACCTCCACGTCAGAATTGGTCTGGCGTTATTTGCATTTTTCTCAATTTGTGTTAATAAGGGGGCCTGTATTGTCATTGCAGAACATAAGGAAACCGATCGTGAACCCTGAAGCCTTCAAAAACAGCCCAAGTGGACATGTGCGCCGCGTTCAGACGGGGTATTATGCGTTCTTCCCGAACCCTCTGCCGCCGACCCTCGACTGGTCTGCGTCATTGGTACAAGCGCTTTCCAGAGCAGATCGGGCGTTAGGGGAATTGGCCGGTTTGACCAACGCCATGCCAAATCCCTATTTATTGGTGCGCCCCTTTATCCGACGCGAGGCTGTGCTTTCCTCGCGCATTGAAGGCACCCGGGCCTCACTCTCCGACATTTACACATTCGAAGCCGTGCAGCTCGCTCTCTTTGAGCCGGACCCCGATGTACAGGAAGTCTACAATTACGTGCGCGCCCTCGATTATGGGTTGCAGCGACTCCAGACGCTGCCAGTTAGCCTGCGTTTAATTCGCGAGTTGCACGAACGCTTGTTAACGGGTGTGCGCGGTCAGGCATGGACGCCGGGTGAGTTTCGGCGCAGCCAGAATTGGATTGGGCCGACAGGTAGTACATTGGAAACAGCCGTTTTCACGCCCCCGCCCGCCGTCGATATGCACTCGGCGCTCGACCAATTAGAGCGCTTTATCCACGCGCCCACCGACCTGCCCCCGCTGATCCGTCTTGCCCTGATCCACTACCAATTTGAAGCCATCCATCCGTTTCTGGACGGCAATGGGCGGATTGGCCGGCTTTTACTGGTCTTGCTACTCAGCGAATGGCAACTCCTGCCCCAGCCCTTGCTCTACCTTAGCGGCTACTTCGAGCAGCAGCGCCAAGCGTATTATGACCATCTGTTGGCCATCAGCCAACAGGGGGCCTGGGAAGCGTGGATAGTTTTCTTCTTGCAAGGGGTAACTAGCCAGACGATAGACGGCGGACAGCGTATCCGGCGCGTACAGGCGCTGCGCGAAAAATACCGTCAGGAGGTTGCCCGGCGCACGCAGGCGACCGGGGTAGGACAGGTGGTGGATTTTCTGTTCGTCCACCCGGTCCTGACCGTCAATCAGGTAGCCCAGGAATTAGGGGTCTCCTACACCGTCGCCAATCGGCGTGTGACCTGGTTAGTCAACCAAGGCTGGTTGCAGGAGATCACCGGTCAGGCGCGTAACCGCGTCTACCGCGCCGGCGCTATTTTGGCGGCCATTGATGCGCCACTCTGAGGGTGAAGTGATTTCGGCCGAAAACGGGTTTGATGGGGGAATTTTCGGCCGAATCCCCTCCGTGCTATACTTACTCTACCCGATAATGGTTGCAGCGCAGCTACTGAACGCGCCCAGCGGGTTGGAACTGGCGCAGCGGGAAAAGAGCGGGCAGATTATTTCACAGCGATGCAATGGGCGTATCACGGTGAACAGGGACAGGATGTGAGAGGATGCAGGGAAATATTGCAGTGGTTTACGAGAAAGGCGTGCTGCGGCCGTTACAGCCGTTGAACTTGCCGGAACGTACCCAACTGGAGATTCGTATTGTAGAAGCCGATGAGGAGACAATCACGGACACACAAAAGGCGTATTGGGTGTTGGTGCAGGCAGGCTTAGTACGACCGTTCGCGCCAGTGGGGCTAGAACCAATTTCTGAAACAGAGCGTCTTCGAGCCGCCGATGCGTATGGACACGCCGGGCCGCTATCTGATTGGATTATTACCGAACGCGATGACGCATGACCGCCTATTACTTTGACACAAGCGCCCTCATCAAACGATATGTCAGTGAACCCGGAAGCGGCTGGGTACGCCAGCTATTGCGGCCGGCGTATGATCACCTCTTCGTCACCTGCCGCTTGACAATGCCTGAAATGTACAGCGCCTTTGCCCGTCGCTTGCGCGAAGGCTCTGTTTCCCAAGCCAGTTACACAACAACCATTCAAGCCTTTGAAAGTGACAGTATGGCTGTCTATCACTTGCTTGAATTAACGCCAGACGTTGTCCAACTATCTCGTCGTCTACTAGAACATCACCCTTTGCGGGCCAATGACGCGGTCCAACTGGCCTCTGCCTTGCTGGCCAACCGTTCACTGGTTGAAGCCGGCTTATCGCCACTCCTATTTCTTTGCGCCGACAGTCGGCTCCTGGATGCTGCCAGGGCGGAGGGATTGGCCGGGGACAATCCAAACCATCATTCTTAGCACATATACAGGTAAGAGGACAGGGTAACAGGATTAGAGGGGATTTTCGGCCGAATCCCCTCATGCTATACTTACGCTGTGACCACCTTACCAACCGAGCGCTTTGGCATCCGCCTGGCCGTCTTAGGCAAGACCCGCAGTGGCAAAAGCACCGCCCTGCGCCGTTTGCTCAATCAGTTATTGCCCCTGGAATGGGCCCGCGTCGTCGTCCTGGACGGCAAACGCGACGCGCTCATAACCGCCGTCACCGACCCCCGCATCACCTATTACAACCACCTGCAAATCGAGCAGTGGGCCGCCGTTCTCACCGACCTAGCCGCCGCCCTGCCCGCGCGCTACGCCCAGCTTGACGCCGGTCAGGCTGTCCTCCCCATTCTGCTCATCGCCGACGAAATCCAAGTTGGCACCCGCCACCCGGACCACAAAACCGCCATCCGCGACGCCCTGGTCACCCTGGCCGAGCAGAGCGGCGCCCTCGGCGACTGCCTCATCCTGGCCAGCCAGCGCCCCCAGCACGCTATCCCGCCCGGCGTCACCGTCAACTGCAACGCCACCCTCACCCTGCTCAGCCTGGGCTACTTCCATTTTCAGGCCGACGGCGAGCGCGCTCAGGTAGGTCGCATTGCCGAAAACAGTAGCCGGTCAACAAGCTCCGACCCCACCCGTCGGCTGTCGCATGCGCTGACGCCGGCCGACCTCATCTCTTTGCTGGGTTCCATCCTCCCCCCGCCCACCCACGGCCGCGTTACCCTCTACACCGGCGAGGCGGGCAGCGGCCTGACCTATCATTTGCAGCAACACCCCGCGGCCGGACGGCGCGTCGTCTATCTGGATTGGCGCGAGCAGTCGCACAAATCAGCGCTGCACACCATCCTCATGCAATGTCGCGCCATTGTGCCCGCCCAAGCGGCTATCAGCGACCTCACCGCCATGTGCGCCCTGGCCCTGGCGGCCGAACCCACCTTGCTCCTGCTCGACAACGCTCACCTGGCCACGGATAAGGCGCACGCCTCGCTAGGGCAAATCCTCCCGTATGCGGCCGAAATGGCCCTGGCTTTCGTCACTCCCGTCACCCTCTCGCGCCAGGCCGCTTTCGACGCCTACCTGGCACGCGCCCGGCGGGTGGAATTGACTCCCCTGCGCCGCCCGGCCGTCATGCAACTGGCCGATCAGCACCTCGACCGAACCATCAGCGGCTCAGACCGCGCGGCCACCCTGCGCCATATCGCGCGGCAGGCGGGCGGCCACCCCAAAACGGTGGTACATCTGGCGCAAAATGTGGAGCACGGCTCACTCGCAGAACTACGCGAACTGGAAAGCGGGCGAGAGCGGCCCTCCGTGTCTCTACTCTGGTTGGTGGTTACGCTAACGCTGGCCATTCTGCTGGCGCAACGCTGGCAGGTGGATAGTTATACCGCCACCGTCCTGCTGCTGGTGGCTTATTTCCTGCTGCGTCCGCTGGCCGCCCGCCTGGTGCGGAAGGCCTGGGAGGGCTAACCCGCAACGTCGGCGCATGCGCGGGCGTCGCGGTGTGTGGATAGCCGGCTAACTGCCCTCTTCGGTGGGGCAGAGGCGGGCGCAAAACCTCGGCAAAAAACAATGAAAATTTTTTTCTACAGGGCCTGGAACAAAATTTTGCGCATTATGAAGACGGTGTTTGGGGCCTCACGGATGGTGGGCCGGCGCGGCCTCACGGCGCGGGATAGCCGGGGGCTTGCCCGACCTGTTGACGGGGAGCGATGATGCGCCGGCAGGCATTGAGATGGCTGGGAGTGGTCTCCCATGTCCTGACGGCCTGGCTGCCGCTGCTTTGGCGCTATGGCCTGACGGGGCGCGGGCCGACGCCGGGGTTGGCGCTGGTGGCGGCGGTGTTTGGCCTGCTGCCGGATATGGATACGCAGGCCAGCCTGGTCGGGCGCGCCCTGCCCTGGCTGTCGGGGCCGCTGGAACGGCGCTACGGCCATCGCACGCTGACGCATTCGCTGGCGGCGGTGGGCGCGGTCGCGGGGTTGACGGCG
>JAYRVN010000520.1:0-6387 GCA_041918535.1 Chloroflexota bacterium | reverse complement strand
TATTGGTTGCACGGCCACGTTCACCGCTACCGCCCGCACCTGCCCACCACCACGCAATTTCACCATACCGAAGTGATCAACGTCTATCCCTGGCGCACGCTGACGGTGGAACTGCCCTGATGGGGAAGGGCGCAGATTACCCGGCGCTTTGCCGACCGTAGTTAGCCAGGAAGTGAATGACGGTTTCCATGCCCCGATAGAAGTTGGGCAGGTAGAAGCGTTCGTTGGGGGCGTGGATGCGATCGTGCGGCAGACCGAAGCCGAGCATGAGGGGATGCAGCCCCAGTTCGGCTTGTAAGGTTGCCACCACCGGCAAGGAGCCGCCCTCGCGCTTGAAGACGGGTTTTCGGCCGAAAATGGTCTCGCACGCCTGTATGGCCGCCTGCATGGCCGGAATGGTGTAATCGGCCAGGCTGGCCGACGCCGCGCCCAGAGAGACCATTTCCAGGCGCACCTGCGGCGGCGTTAGCTGCGCAATATAGTGTTGCGCCAGAGCCAAAATCTCCGCCGGGTCTTGCTCCGGCACCAGGCGCATAGACAGCTTGGCCTGGGCTTTGGCGGGAATAATCGTCTTGCCGCCGTCGCCCGTATAGCCGCCGACGATGCCGTTGATGTCCAGGGTGGGGCGCGCTCCTACCCGTTCCAACAGACTGAACTCCGGTTCGCCCCAGGCTTGCGCCACGTCAATGCGACGTAACCACTCCTTTTCATCGAAAGGGAAAGCGGCGATCATGGCGCGTTCGTTGGCGTCTAGCGGTCGCACCCGATCATAGAAACCGGGGATGAGTACATGCCCGTCGTCATCTTGCAGGCGGGCCAGAAGACGGGCCAGGACATTCACCGGGTTGGCGATGCCGCCGCCGTAGACGCCGGAATGCAGGTCGAGCTTAGGGCCATGCAAGGTGACATTCAGTTGCACCATGCCGCGCAGGCCGTAGACGATGGCCGGCGTCTCGAAATCCGCCATCGTGGTGTCGCAAATGAAAACAATATCGGCCGATAATTGTTCCTTATGCGCCGGCGCATAGGCCATCAATCCCCGGCTGCCGCTCTCCTCTTCGCCCTCCAGGGCGAACTTCACATTGACCGGCAGGCGGCCTTCCGTCTGCAAATAGGCTTCGACGGCCTTGATAAGCATGAAAATCTGGCCTTTGTCATCGGACGCGCCGCGCGCATACACATTTTCCTTGCGGATTTCCGGCGCAAAGGGCGGGGATTGCCACAGTTCGACATCATCGGCCGGTTGCACATCATAATGGCCGTAAAACAACACCGTTGGCGCCTGAGGGCCGGCGTGCAGCCAATCGGCGTACACCAGGGGATGGCCGCTTGTGGGGTGAATGCCGACGTTTTCCAATCCGGCGACGCGAAGGGTGTGTGTCAGCCATTCGGCGGCTGCCTGGATGTCGGGGATGTGTTCCGGTTGGGTGCTAACGCTGGGGATGCGCAAGAAATCGAAGAGTTGTTCCACATAAGCGGCGTGTCGCGTCTGGGTGTAAGCCAGAGCGCGGGTTGGGGTCAGAGAATTAGTCATGCTGCGATGCTCCAATTTGGGATATAATTGCCCGCTGGGGCGCTGAGAACGGGCCGAGTGCGGCTGATTATAGCACACCGACCGGCGCGCACCCAACGGCGGGCGCGGTCGGCATAACGCCATAGCGCCGCTCGCTCGTAGATTGAGTTGCCTGGAAAACTATGCTGGATTCGGCCGAATCGCTTTCCTCGCTAACCCCGCTCGCCGCGCTGGAGAGTTTACTCTTCGTGGCTAGCGGGCCGACGCCTATCAGCCGTTTGGCCCGCGTCCTAGACCTGACGCCGGCTCAAACCGAGGCGCTACTCTTGCGCCTGGATGAAAGCTTGATCGGGCGCGGGTTATGTTTGCAATGGAACGCCCATCAGGTGCAACTCACCACCGCGCCGGAAGCGGGCGCGCTGGTGGAACGTTTTCTGGGCCTGGAAAGCGTCACCCGCCTCAGCCAGGCCGCTCTGGAAGTGTTGGCGATTGTGGCTTACCAGCAACCCGTCATCCGCCCGCAAATTGACCAATTACGCGGCGTTAATTCCGACGGCGCGTTGCGCACGTTGCTCGGCAAAGGTTTGATCCTGGAGTTGGGACGGCAAGAGACGCCCGGTCGGCCCATTCTCTATGGGACCACGCCGGAATTCTTGCAGCATTTTGGCTTGCGCTCCCTGGCGCAATTGCCGCCCCTGAGCGCGCCTGAAGGCGAAACCGAGACGACAGTATGACCGTTCATCTTTTCCTGACCACGGCGGCGGCGCTTGTTCACTATCTGGACCCCGGTTCCGGCAGTTTCATCATCCAACTGGCGATTGGCTTGATCGCCGGGCTGCTGGTGCTATTGCGCGCGCAATGGGGACGCATCAAGGCGTGGTGGCGGCAACAATTCGGCCGAACCCCGCCGCCTCCCCCACCGGCCGAGACCCCGCATGAGCAACCTCCCCAACGGTAGACTGCCGTCTTCCTTCCGCGATCCGGCCGGTTTTGTCTTCCGGCGCGATGGCGTGATCTATCGGCAGATCAACCAGGTCTACGCGCCGCATCAGGCGCACCTGGTGCAATCCGGTCTGTATGCGGCGCTGATGGCAGAAGGGTTATTGTTGCCGACTGTTCCTGCGCCCGATGTGCCCCCGGCCGAGCCGGCCACGGCCTATCAAATCGTGCGACCGGAGCCGCTGCCGTTTATTTCCTATCCGTATGAATGGTGTTTTGGTCAGTTGCAGGCGGCCGCTCTGGCGACTTTGCGCCTGCAACGGCTAGCTCTGGCGCACGACATGTGGCTGAAGGATGCCGCAGCGTATAACATTCAATGGCGGGAAAATCGGCCGATTCTCATAGACACGCTCTCCTTTGAAAAAACAGCCGACCCCGCCATCCCCGGCCCCTGGCCCGCCTACCAACAATTTTGTCGGCACTTCCTGGCCCCCCTGGCGCTTATGGCCTGGCGCGATGTGCGCCTGAGCCAGTTGTTGCGCGTTTACCTTGATGGCATCCCCCTCGACCTGGCCAGCCGCCTGTTGCCGTGGCGCACTCGGCTGAATTGGTCATGGCTGGCCCACATTCACCTGCATGCGGCCGCGCAACAGCGCTATGCTGGGCAGCCCGCGCCGACTTCGCGCTACCCCATGCGACGTCATCAACTCATCGGGCTGTTGGATAGTCTGGAACGCGCCGTGCGGCGCTTGCGCTGGCGCGCGCCGCACGGCGGTTGGGCTGATTATTACCATGAAACCAACTACTCCGAGGCCGCTCTGGCGCGCAAAGAGGCGTTGGTGGGCGAATACCTGGACCTGATTCGGCCGAATAGCGTGTGGGACTTGGGCGCGAACACCGGGCGGTTTAGCCGTTTGGCGGCCGAACGACATATCTTCACCGTCGCCTTTGATTTGGACCCCGGCGCAGTGGAAGCTCACTATCGCGCCGCCATAGCCGCCGGACAAAGCCATGTGCTGCCTCTCTGGCTAGACCTGACCAACCCTAGCCCGGCGCTCGGCTGGGCGCAACGCGAACGAGACGGCTGGCGCGAGCGAGGGCCGGCCGGATTGCTGCTGGCCCTGGCGCTGGCGCATCACCTGGCCATCGGCCATAACCTGCCCCTGGATCATATCGCCCACCTCTTCAGCCAGTTGAGTCCCTGGCTCATTATTGAATTCGTGCCCAAACAGGATTCCCAGGCGCAGCGTTTGTTGGCGACCCGACCCGACATTTTCCCGGACTACACCCGGGCCCATTTTGAGGCGACGTTCGGCGTTTTCTATGTTATCCGCCGCTGCGACTCGTTGCCGGATAGCCTGCGGCAGCTCTATTTGATGGAGCGTCGGCCATGTTAAAGCGCCTGCCGGTTTATGTCTTTTTGCTGGGGCTGTATCCCGTTATAGCCCTCTGGGCCGCCAATTTTAATGATGTGGCCCCGCGGGATGTCATGCGGGCGCTAGTCGTGTGCGCCGCCGTGACGTTGCTTGTCTATGTAATTGCGCGTCGGCTGTTGGGTAATGCGGCCCGGGCGGCGGTGTTGGTGACGTGGTTAGGGCTGGCCTTTTTCACGTATGGGCATGTTTACGCCTGGTTCCTTACCCGCACCGGCGTCGGACATCGTTATTTACTGCCGGCTTGGGGCTTGGTTTTTGCCTGGCTGATTGGTTGGAGCTTGCGGCGTAGGCGCGCGTTGGATTGGCTAACCCCGGCCCTGAACGTGGTGGCGCTAGTAGCGCTGCTGGGGCCGACAGTGACGCTGGTGCGCTTCGCCTGGGCTGCAGCGTCGCCGCCGGCGCTGCCGGAGCAGTCCGTTCCCGCGGCGTCGCTGGCGCCGCAGGGCGCGCCCGATATCTATTACATCATTCTGGATGGATATGGCCGCGCCGACAGGCTGAACGAATTTTATGGCTATGACAATCAACCCTGGCTGACGGAGTTGACCGACCAGGGATTCTATGTGGCTGAGGCCAGTCGCAGCAATTACCCGTTTACTTATCTCTCGTTGCTCTCGTCGCTTAACTATGCCCATCTGGCGACGTTAACAGAGCGTTTGGGTGCGGATAGTTCCGTGCGCCTCTACCATTTACTGGAAGACAGTCAGGTCAAGCGTTTTCTGGCCGCGCGCGGCTACCGCACGGTGGCGATCAGCAGCGGGTACTCCGCCACCGAGTTTACGCACTTTGACCAGTATTACGCCACCTATGCGCGCGCGCTGAATCCGTTCGAGACGCGTTTGTTGAACAATTCGCTGGCGGTGATCTGGCGTCGCCATAGTTTTAGCGCGCAACGAGAACGGGTGCTGTTCGCCTTTGAGAAGTTGGCCGAAATGCCGGCGCTGCCTGGCCCGAAATTTGTGTTTGCGCACATCCTGGCGCCGCATCCTCCGTTTGTTTTTGGCCCGCAGGGTGAGGCGCGTAATCCGGCCGGCTTGTATGATACGCATGACGCCAGTTTGTTTGTGGGGACGCCGGCGGCGTATCGCCAGGGGTATATTGACCAGTTGCAAACGATCAATGCGTTGGTGTTGCCAATGCTGGAACGCCTCATCGCGGACTCGACGACGCCGCCGGTGATTGTGGTGCAAGGGGATCATGGGCCGGGGGTGATGTTTGATCTTTATTCGGCCGAATCCAGTTGTCTGCCTGAACGGTACGCTATTTTCAACGCCTACTACCTGCCCGGCCGGCCTGATGCCCTCTATCCCGGCATCACACCCGTCAACACCTTTCGGGTTATCTTTAACACCTACCTGGGGGCCGACTTCGCGTTATTACCGGATACCAGCTATTTTGCCCCCTATGATCGCCCCTATGCTTTCCAAGATGTGACCGAGGCCACTCAAGTGGTATCGGCAAATTGCCGGCCATAATACGACCGGTGCGAATAACATGCGTGAACGACTACAAAAGATTTTAGCGCGCGCCGGTATCGGCTCGCGCCGCCATAACGAAGAACTGATAACGGCCGGTCGGGTGCAAGTGAACGGCCGCGTGGCGCGGTTGGGCGATTCGGCCGATCCGCTCCACGACACCATTCTCCTGGATGGAGATCGCCTCAATCTACAATCCCCCATCTATATCATGCTCAATAAGCCCAAAGGCATCCTCTCTTCCACCGAAGATGAAATGGACGCCGGCCGCGCCACTATCCGCGACCTGGTGGATGTGCCTGGGCATCTCTATCCTGTGGGCCGGTTGGACAAACAGAGCGAAGGTTTGATCCTGCTCACCAACGACGGTGAGCTGGCTCACCGGCTGACCCACCCGCGCTACGAACATGCCAAAACTTATCTGGTCTGGCTGGATGGGCATGTGCCGGGCGAAATCCTGGCCGAGTGGCGGCGGGGGGTAGAATTGGAAGGGGAAAAAACCGCCCCCACCGAGATTGATGTGGTAAAAACCACGAGCAGAATCACCGTTTTGCGCATCATCATGCGAGAAGGTCGCAAGCGCCAGATTCGGCGTATCGCGGCGCAATTGGGTTACCCGGTCCAACGCCTGTTGCGCACCCATATTGGCCCGTTGGCAATGACCGATTTGGAGCCTGGCAGTTGGCGTCATTTAACCCCGGCCGAAGTGCGCTTTCTGCGGCGGGAGATTGAAGCCAGCCCGCCCAAGCCCAAACGTCCCCTGGCGCCTGCCCGCAGCGGCCGCCCCCCGCGCGCGCCGGAATCGCGCCCCGACCAGGGCAAACGCAAACCTGATCCCCGAAGGAGAGGCGTGTGAGCGTTCCATTGCCGCCTATCATTGCTATTGACGGCCCGGCCGCGTCCGGCAAGACCACGATTGGTCGTATGCTGGCCGAAAAACTGGATTACCTGTTTTTGGATACCGGCTCAATGTATCGCGCGGTGACATTGGCCGCTTTGCACTACCGGGTGGACATCAACGACG
>JAYRVN010000519.1:0-9887 GCA_041918535.1 Chloroflexota bacterium | reverse complement strand
GATGTCATGGTTGTAGCCTCGCGACACGAAGGCCTCTCTCTGGCTCTGATGGAGGGCATGTTGGCCGGGCTGCCCGTGGTCAGCACGCGCGTTTCCGGCAGCACGCTGCTCGTCCGCGAAGGGGAAAACGGCTTCCTCGTGCCGCCCGGCGACCCGGCGGCCTTGAGTCGGCAGTTGGTCTGGTGCCTCGCCCACCCGGAGGCATTGCCGAAATTGGGCGCGGCCGCCCGCGCCACAATCAACAACTACTTCAGCGCCGAGCGCATGGCCGACGACACCGAAGCCGTCTTTGCCCAGGTTCACCTGTCGAGGTCAGCATGATCTCGGTCGGTCAGAAACGGCAGCCTGGCTGGCGCAGCGTACGCTGGCCGTTGATACTGGGCGTTTTGGCTCTGGCGCTGCGTCTGGCTTACTTCCAACTGGTCGTCGGCGGCTCATCTCCCCTGCAAGGGGATGAAGGCGTTTACCACGGCATTGCAGTCTCCTATCTCAACGGACAGGGTTGGCGCGATCCCGTCTCCGGCCATCAATCGGAACGCAGCCCGTTACTCTCGGCCTGGCTGGTTGTGCTCTACGGCGCGGCCGGCGTCAACCTGAGCCTGGCGCGCTATACCATGCTAATCGGGTCGGCGTTGATGGTTGTGGCGCTCTATGCGGTCGTCAAGCTGGCGACGCGTGGGCGTGAGGACGTGGCCGTGTCGGCCGCCTTGTTGTTGGCCGTATACCCGCCAGCCTGGCATTGGAGCTGGCAAGTGATGACAGAGACGCCAACCGCCTTGCTGGCGCTTCTGGGCGTGGCGGCCTTCTACCTGGGCGCGCGCCGTGGCTCGCCGGCCTGGGCGGCCGCAACCGGCTGTCTGTGGGGGGGGCTGGCCTTATGCCGCTTGAACTATTTACCCCTCTTGCCGGCAATGTGGCTGGGACAACAGCTATTGACGCGCCTGACGCCGTTGGACGTGCGTTGGACAGGCCGTCAATGGGGCCTCAGCGCCCTGGTCTGGCTGGCAACGTTGGCGCCGTGGGTGGCGCATAACTATGCCGCCCAGGGCCGGTTTGTGCCGGCCACCACGCAACTCGGACAAATGATGATGATCTGCAACGGCACGTTGGACCATCCTTTTGTGCAGGATGGGTTATATTACAAAAACCCGGAGTTGACGGCGCGTATGGCTCAGGCGGAGAGCGAGCTGGCGTGGAATGCGATGGGCATGGCGATCGGTTCGGCCGAAATTCGGGCCAATTGGCGACTCCTGCCCCACGCCGTACTTATGCGCGCGCTCAACTTTTGGGTGCAACGCCCCCAGGCCATGGACCCCGGCTGGAGCCCGTCCGATCTGATCATGCTCGTCATCTGGCTGCCGTTGTTGGGGCTGTCTATCTACTCTTATCGCCTGTGGTCATGGCGTCACGACTGGTTGGCTGCGCTGATTGTGCTATGCGTCTTTGGCACAATTTTGCCCTTCTGGGGAGGGCCGCGCTTCCGTTTCCCAGTGGATGCCCTCATCATCGGCCGCGCCGCTATCCCCCTGGCCTCCCTCATGCCCTGGCTGCGCGCGCGGTACGGCCTGCCCGGGTGGAGGAATGGTCCACGCCTAGAGACGGCGGCCGGGGCCGGTTCGATAGGTGCGGCATGAGTCTATCGCCTATCCTGCGCGGTTTGGCAACCTATGTGCCGGGTCTGAGCCGCTTTTCTCTCAGCCAGACGGGCGGCAGCGACAGCGCCCGCTATTGTTATTCCGTCTGGCTACGCCACTTGAGCTGGGCGCAACGCGCCGGATTGCCGCTTCCACCGACCACCGTCGCCGAGTTAGGCCCTGGCGATTCCATTGGCGTCGGTCTAGCGGCCTTGCTGTCGGGCGCGGAGCGTTACTACGCCTTTGACCGACTGCCCTATGCCCGCGACCCCCGACGTAATCTAGCCATCCTGGAGCAACTAATCGCGCTCTTTCAACAACGCAGCCCCATTCCCGATGAACATGAATTCCCCAAGGCGAAACCGACACCGCCGAGCTATGTTTTCCCCTCGTCCTGTCTGACGGAGGCGCATCTGGCGGCGGCGCTGGCCCCGGCGCGATTAGACGCCATACGCCGGGCTGTATCCAACCCTGACGCTGGCGGCGCGGCCGGAATTGCCGTGTGCTATTACGCCCCCTGGTCGGCAGCCGATGGGCAGGCGGCAGGGAGTGTGGATGCTTTGGTTTCCCAGGCTGTGCTGGAACATGTGGATGCCCTGGACGAGACCTACGCGGCCTTTGCAGCCTGGCTGAAACCGGGGGGGTGGATGTCCCACCAGATTGATTTTAAGAGCCACGGCACAGCGACGGAGTGGAACGGGCATTGGCGCTATTCCGATGCGATTTGGCGGTTGGTGCGGGGACGACGCGCCTGGCTGATCAACCGCGCACCCTATTCAACCCACCTAACCCTGTTGGCACAGCATCATTTTCGCCTGGTTTATGCCCAGCCCTTCACTTTGCCCAATACCCTGCGACGGGAGCAACTGAGCGAGCGTTTCCGCACCTTGCCGGAGAGTGACCTGACTACTGCCGGGGCGTTTATTCTGGCGGTCAAGGAATCGGAGTGATGCCGCGGGTAATGCTGGTAGTCAATGCGCTGGAGCGTCACGGGCCGGGCATGGTCGTGTGGGCGCTGGCGCGCGGGTTACGCGCGCGCGACTGGGGCGTGTGGGTGGCGAGTCTGGACGCGCCGGATGAGGGTCTGGCGCAGGAGTTGGCAGAGGCGGACGTGAGGCTGCTACGCCTGCCGGCGGGGCGGGCGGCCTGGAGCGGGTTGCGCCACGGGCTGCGCCTGGCGCAGCCGGAAGTGGTACATACCCATGGGTTGCGGGCAGATGGAATCGGCCGAATCACCGCCCGCTTCCAAGCTATCCCCGCCATCCTCTCCACCATCCATGACTCACCCGATATGTACAGCCTGGCCCTGGGTCGCGCCAGGGGCGCTGCGGCTCTGGGACTCCAACTCGCCACCCTGCCGCTGGCCCATCGCCTCGTCATGGTATCCCACCTGACGGGTCAGGCGTACCGCGCCCTGCCGCTCGTTGGGCGGTTGGCGCGCCATAGCCTGACCATTCACAACGGCGTGCGCGATTGCTATTTGCCGGTTGACACTTCACCAGAGCAGAACACGCTCACCGTCGGTTCCCTGGCCCGCCTGACGCCGCGCAAAGGCATCCACGGGCTGATTGAAGCCGCCGCGCGCCTGCGGCCGAGCCGACCCCATTTGCGCTATCGGGTAGCGGGCGCCGGCGAAATGGCCGACGCGCTGGCAGCCCAAATCGCCGCCGCCGGTCTGACCGATATTTTCCAACTGGTCGGGCCGCAAGCCGATGTGCCGGCCTTCCTGGCCGGTCTGGACCTGTTCGTGTTGCCTTCGTTGGATGAATGCCTGCCGTTGGCCGTGCTGGAAGCTATGAGCGCCGGCAAGGCCATCATCGCCACCGATGTAGGGGGCGTAAGCGAAGCCATCCAGCCAGGCGTCAACGGCCGGTTGATCCCGCCGCGGGATGTCGGCGCTTTGAGCGCGGCGCTGGGAGAGTTGGCGGATGACGCGCCCTTGCGCCGACAATTCGGGGCGGCGGCTCGCCATGACTTTTTAACGCGTTTTACCCTGGACGCCATGGTTGACACCTATGCGCAACTTTATACAGACCTGCTGAGGCAGTCGGCAACCAACCGACGCGTCAGGCTTGAGGTAAATTGATGACCAGAGAACGACGGGTTTATCTCGCCCGCTGGACAGAGGTAGATAAGCAGGCCCTGGAGACGGCCATCGCCTGGTGCGGGCATTGGGCGCACATTCGCTCCGGCGCGCGCGTGCTGGTGAAACCCAATCTCACTTTCCCCTTCCACACGCCGGGGGTGACCACGCCGCCGGACATGATCCGAGCCGTCACAGAACTATTGCTGGATCACGGCGCACAGGTGACGATTGCCGAAGGCGGACCGAGTCTGGATGTTTATTCCGGTGAAAACGCCTTCCTGGAGCATGGGATTTTGGCTCTGGCGGCGGAGTATGGGGTGCGGGTGGCGGATTTGCACACTTGCCCGGTGAAGAGCATGGGATTCGGCCGAAAACCCGCCGGTCAGAACATCCCCGTCACCGCCTTACTGGACGAAACCGATGTCTTCATCTCGCTGCCGATGGTCAAAGTCCATTGTATGACGACCGTCACCCTGGCCCTCAAAAACCAGTGGGGCATCATCCCGGCCAAAAAGCGTTTCCTGTTTCATTCAGCCCTGCCCGATATTCTGACCGGGCTAAACGCCCTCCTGCCGCGCCCGCTGGTCATCGCCGATGCCCGCACCGTGCTGGATGAAAACGGCCCCATGTTCGGCACGCCGCGCCCCGGCAACTTTCTGGCCGTCTCCAACGATCCGGGGGCGTTCGACTACGCCGTCAGCACGCTCATGGGCTTCGATCCGCGCCGCATTGAGCACATTCGCGCCGGGATGCGGAATGGGGTTGTGCCGCGTTCATTGGCAGAAATTACGCTAAACGCCGATCTGTTAGCCTATCGCCCTTTTGTCTTTCACTTGCGGCGCACCGCGCAGAACTATGTCGCCCTGGCCGGCTTCAAAAACCGCTGGATCGGCAAGTTTGGCTACGATTCCGCCGCCGCCAGCTTGTTGCATCGCCTGCTGTACGCCGTCAAGGGGAATCCGCTCAAGCGAGCTATGCAGGATAAATATGGCGCGCAGTATATTGAGGCGGGATTCAAGGAACCGCTCTAAGAGCGCGGGCGCGCTTGAAGAAACCGGGTGAGGCGAATTCGTGAAGATCGCAATTGTATCGCCGATGGTGGTCGGTTTTGGCATGACGCCGGCGACATATTCCAGCCAACAACTGAATCTGGCGGACCGTTGGGCGCGGGCCGGCCACGCGGTTGACCTGTTCACCTTGCCCGGCCAGGCGGTAGCCGCGTATCCTTTGCCGCCGGAAGTGCGCGTGCGGGAGTGTCCGGGAAAAATTATCGGCCGAACCGGTCTCCCCTTCATGACCGGTTTCCAGCGCCCCCTGCGCCAGGAACAGTACGATTTTGTCCTCAGTAGCGAACATTACCAACCCGTCACCGCCCTGGCCTGCCTCGCTTCCCCACGTGTCCTCATCTACCAGGGACAAAACATCGCGGGCGCATCGCGCGCCGGCCGGTGGCTGCTCAGAGGGCTGGAACTGACCGGCGGGCAAATAAGCCGCCGGCGCTGTTTGGGAGCGGTAGCCAAGACCAGCCAGGCCGCAGTTTTTTTGCAAGCGCGCGGCTTCCAGCGTGTGCGCGCCATCCTGTGCGGCTACGACGAGCACCGTTTCGGCCTCCCGACGCCTGAGCAACGCCGCCTGTGCCGGGCGGCGCTTGGCCTGGCCGAAAACGAGGTGGGATTGGTCTATGCCGGCAACTTGTTGGCGCGGCGGGATGTGGCGGCCATTATCCGGGCGCTGGCTTTATTAGCGGCGCAAGGGTTGGCGACGCGCTTGCTTATTGCCGGGCAAGGCCCCGAACAACTGCGCCTGGAGGACTTGGCCCGCCAATTGGGGGTGGCTGAACGGGTGAATTTCCTGGGCCTGCGCGACTGGTCAGAACTGCGTCAGATTTATTGGGCGGGGGATGTGTTTGTCTTTCCATCCCGGCACGAGATTTTTGGCCTGGTGTTGTTGGAGGCGTTGGCGTGCGGTCTGGTATTAGTAAGCACCCCGGTAGGCGCGGCGCCGGATGTGGTTTCGGCCGAAACCGGCCGCCTCATCCCTATCGGTCAGCCCACCGCCCTGGCGCAAACCTTACAAGACCTACTGATTGACCCCGACCATCTGCCTCGCCTGACCGAGACGGCGCGCCGCGTCGCGCCGCGCTATACCTGGGCCGCCTCCGCTCAAGCCATCCTCACCTATGCCCAAGAGTTAACCGCACATGCCACCAACACCGCGTGATCTTTACGCTTGGCTGCTTTCCGCCGTCGGTTATCGCCTCTATCGTTGGCGCCACCCCGACGCTCCCCTTTATACACCGGCGGCTATCCGTGAGATTGAAAGCTATCTGGCGGCCGCGCCGCGCCGCGTTTTTGAATGGGGCAGCGGCGGCAGCACCATCTGGTATGCCCAACGCGCACAACACGTGGTGGCCGTCGAACATGCGGCAGCCTGGCAACAGATTGTGGCGGAGCGTTTGCGGGCGGCGGGTGTTTCGGCCGAATGCCTCTTCTCCCCGCCCCTGGCGCCTGATTCTCTCATCGGCTATCGTTGGGAAACGGATTGGCCTCTCTATGCCACCCTCGGCCGCGCCCCCCTGCGCCCGGAATACCGCGATTATCTAGCTGCGATTGACGCTTACCCCGACGCCGCCTTTGATCTGATCGTCATTGACGGCAAAGAACGGGTGGGCTGCGCCCCCCACGCCATCCCCAAACTCAAACCCGGCGGCCGACTCATCCTGGATGATTCCAATCGCGCCGAATACGCCGACATTTTTCGCTTGTTAACCGGCTGGGAGTGTCGCCGCTTGCCGTTGGGTCGGCGCGAGACGACGCTTTTCATCAAACCCGTCTGATGCACATTCTTCGTCTGGCTGAACAATTCCCCCCGGTTGCCGGCGGATTAGCGCCGGGCATGTTGGCGCTCTCGCAGGCGCAACAGGCCCGCGGCCACACCGTCACCCTGTTCACCCGCACCGCGCCGGACAGTGAGTCATTCGATAGCGGGCTGTCGTTTCCTGTGCGGCGTCTGCCGGCTCGCTCCTTGCTGCACCTGGGCTGGCTGGCCCACGATGCCTTGGCCGACCTGCCTTTCCCGCCGGATATCGTGCATGGGCATGGCCCAGCCGCCGCCGCCTTCTTGTTGCGCCGCAGACGGCAGGGGCCGCCGGTGGTGGTCACCTTGCACTCCTTGCGCCGCTATCAGTATCAACTGTATCGCCATCTCGATGCGGTCGTGGAAGCGTATCGCCGCTCCACCGGCCTGCCGGTTCTACAACCGCCGCGTCCATTCCGCGCCTGGTCGCCGCATGTGTTGCGCGAGTTGTGGTTGGAGGGTTTGATTTGTCGCCGGGCAGACCATCTGGCCTTGGTGGCGGCGTATTTTCTTGCGGAATTGACGGCGTATGGGGTGTCGCCGCAGAAGTGTACGGTGGTTTACAACGGCAGCGATTTGGGGGCGGCGGAAGCAACGGTTGGCAATCAAGGGGGAAGGCGGGTGATATTTATCGGCCGATTCGACTGGCATAAGCGCGCCCACCTCCTGCTGCAAGCCTGGCCGTTGGTGCAACGCCATGCGCCCGACACCCAATTATGGCTCGTAGGCGAGGGCGAACAACGCGCCGATCTGCAAAACCTGGTGGCCGCCCTGGGGCTAGAAAACTCCGTCAGCCTGCCTGGTTGGTTGCCCCACAGCCAACTAGCCCAGGTGTACGCCCATGCCGCCTGCCTGTGCTTGCCCTCCGTAGCCGAAGGCTTGTCTAAAGTCGTCCTCGAAGCCATGAGCCTGGCCGTGCCGGTATTAGCCTCCGACATCCCGGCCAACCGTGACGTGTTGGCCGACGGCGCTCTGGGCCGCCTGGTCAGCCAAGCCACCCCCTCCGCCTGGGCCGAGGCTATTCTGGAAACCCTCAACCAACCCGCCCTGGCGCAAACACGCGCGCAACTGGCGCAATCGGTCGTGCGCGTTCGCTATCGCTGGGCGCATGTGGCCGAGCGCCTGGACGCCCTTTATGCGCATCTGTTGGCCCAATCAGGCTGAATCGCGCCCGTCGGATGTCGGCTTCCATGCAACTTTTTACCTCTCCTTTACGCCAATTACACCCCTCTTTAATGGGCAGCTCGGCAACAGATGTTATGATTACCCTGGCTGATCCTGGTGACAGGCTTCGACGATTTGCTGCCTGAAAAAACGGCGAGATCGCTCAACTATTGCCGAACATCCGAGTAGATAACATGCACATCCTATTGTTGACCACTTACTTTCCGCCGGATGTAGGCTCGGCTGCCCACCTGTTTTATGATCTGGGTTGCTCTCTTCTCGCCCAGGGGCACACGGTCAGCGTCATCACCAGTTTCCCCAGTTATCATGCTCACGGCGACCTCAGCCGTTTTCAGGGGCGACGCCGCCTCCAGGAAACACAAGCCGGCATGACGATTTATCGTCTAGCCGTGCCCCAGATTGCGCGGGACACGCCGATCGGTCGCGGCCTTTGGCAATTTAGCAGCGCCCTGGCTTTTGGCCTGGCCGGTCTGGGTGGGTTGCGCCCGGATGTGACGCTCGTCTACTCTCCGCCACTGCCGCTGGCCCTGGCCCCCTTGTTTTGGCGCTGGCGGCGCGGTATCCCCTATGTCGTCAATGTGCAAGACCTCTTCCCCCAAAGCGCCATTGACTTGGGCGTACTCCGGCAGAAACCATTGATTCGCTTTTTCCGTTGGTTAGAACGCCTGACTTATCGGCAGGCTGATGCCGTCACTGTGCATTCGACCGGCAATCGGGAGCATGTCTTGGCTTGCGGCGGTCAGCCGGCGACAACCCGGGTCGTTCACAACTCCGTAGACACCGATCAACTGCGGCCGGCCGCCAAAGAGAACGCCCTGCGACACGAACTAGGTTTGCAGGGCTGTTTTGTGGCCTCGTTTGCCGGGGTGATGGGCTATTCCCAAGATGTAGATGTGATCTTGGAAGCAGCCCGCTTGCTCCAAGATTACCCGGATATTCGCTTCTTGTTGGTGGGGGATGGCGTAGAAAAGGAGCGCCTGGTACAGAAAAGCCGGGCCTGGCAACTCGACCAGGTCGTCTGGCTGCCCATGCAGCCGCGCGAGAAATACCCGGCCGTTGTGCAGGCTTCGGATGTGGGCCTGGCAACCTTGCGCGCCGATGTAAAGACGCCGGTCGTGCCTTCCAAGATTCTGAGCGTCATGGCAGCCGGGCGACCGGTCGTGGCGGCATTGGATTTGCAGGGGGACGCACCGCGACTGGTAACCGCTGCTCAGGCCGGTTATTGTCTGCCTCCGGGGGATGCCCGAGCGTTGGCGGATGTGTTGTTGCGGCTGTATCACGACCCGGCGTTGGCGGAACAGTTAGGGCGGAACGGCCGCTGCTATGCGGAAAACTATTTGTCGCCGGCGGCTGTGGCTGAACAGTACACGGCGTTGTTTGAGTCGCTCCGGCCGGACGCGCGGGCTGTGGTGCAAGCGGCGGCGACAGGCGAACCGCTTTGAGCGCACTCCAACTAAAGTCCTACAGACGGCGCGGAAACCTGGGAGTATGATTGATCACAAGCTGGCACAAGCCGTTATCGGCCGAATGAGTTCGCCGTCGCCCCCCTCCCACGCATTATCGTCGTTTTAGGGTTGGGCGTGCGGTTGCCGGAGAAGATTAGCCATAGGCACAGACGAGCAATTAGGAGCAATGGATGAATAACGGCAACTATCTACAAGTTTATACAGGCAAGAAGGTTTTGGTGACGGGCGGCGCGGGGGCCATCGGCAGCAATTTGTCGCGGGCTTTGGCGCAAGCGGGCGCGCAAGTGATTATTTTGGACAACCTGAGTTCGGCCGAACGCTGGAATGTACCATCCCTGCCCAATATACTCTTCGTCGAAGGCGACATCCGCGACGAAGTCAAACTCAAGCGTGTTTTCTTCGAGCGACCCGACCTGATCTTCCATTTGGCCGCGTTCTTCGCCAACCAAAATAGCGTGGACCACCCCGAAACCGACCTGGAAGTCAACGGCCTGGGCACGTTGCGCTTGTTGGAGTATAGTGTTTTGAGCGGCGTCGAACGCTTCGTCTACGCCTCCTCCGGCTGTTCCATTTATGGCAGCAGCGCCCCCTTGCCGCTCAAAGAAGAGTTCATGTCCATGCACTTGAGCACGCCCTATCAGATCACCAAGATGCTGGGCG
>JAYRVN010000518.1:0-3391 GCA_041918535.1 Chloroflexota bacterium | reverse complement strand
GGGTATCCGGCCAGCCCCCCGAACAATATCTCTCCGACACCTTCCTCACCCCGCTGGGATTAACGCACACCTGGCTAGGCTGGCCGCGCGGCCGAGATTGGCAACGCGCCGGCATCTACGCCGGCGACCCAGGTCAGCGCACCCCCGTCAGACTCTTCAACCTGCCTTTGATCCGCCGCACCCCCCAGGCAGCGGCAACCCTGCATAGCACCGCCCGCGAATTGGCTATCTTCTACCAAATGCTCCTTAACGGCGGCCTCTATGCCGGGCAGCGCTTCCTCCGACCGGAAACTATCGCCGACGCCCTGCGCCTGGCCTATGACGGCAAGGATTACACCATGGGAGCGCGTATGCGCTGGGCCTCCGGCTTTCACCTGGGCGGAACTTATAATCGCGGCGTGGCGACGGGCAGCGGAATGGGGCAAGCCAGTACCCAACGCACCTTCGGCCACTTCGGCCACAATAGCTGCATGGCCTGGGCTGACCCCGACGCTCAAATCGTGGTGGCCTTCACCGTCAACCAACTCCTCGACCGGGTGCCTAGCGCGGCGCGTTGGCAAGCTATCTCAGATGCCGTGTGGGCCGCCGCCGCCTGAATACGCCGCGCTTTGCCTTAAACCTCCACCACGGCCGATTGGGTGAACAAGAAGTGGTCGTGGTAATAATGCACCCATAACACAGACAACACGCCAATGTAATAGGCCGTCTCCAGGGCGTAGCCGCGATCAACCCACTTGCCGCCAATCTGGTAGAGGAGGAAAAAGACGACGCCAATGACGACGGACGAGCCCAATGTCAGCGCCAGGTTGAAACCGTAATAGAGGCGGGAGTGACCATCGGCCGAAATTCGTTGCAGGAACGGTTTCTGTTCCAACTCGCCGCGCCCCTGACGCAAACGATTGATATACCACGTTAACGCCAGATATTGGAACGAATGCCACACATTTAAACCCTGAAACGACGTATCCAGGTTGCCCAGAGCCGGCGCGATAAACGAGGCCAACACCGTCAAGGCGATGAAAATCGTCTTGGGCCAATGAACTGTGCCCGACCGGACCTCTACCACCGTTTTCACGAGATATCCCACGAGCGCGATTCCAAACAGGGTGGACGCCGCCACCACGAACCAGGGCTGCTCAAAGGCCGACGGGATAATGTCATTCAAATGGCTGGGGCCGATGGAGAAGTCCTGTGTGATGGCTATGCGATAAGAAGCTAGCGGGGCCAGCGCCAAACACACCACGGCATAATCAAAATAATGCGACCACCAGGGCAGGCGGGAAGCCGTGGTTTGCGCGTGGATGTGCAACAGATCGGTGTCGCCGCTGCGTTTGTTGTAAGCATCCACGACAAACACAATCTGGTGAATGACATGAATTGACGCCCAGAAGAAGAAGATCGTCAAGAGCAACGTCAAATTGGTCAGGGCCAACGTCACCACAATCAGCGGGATAATCAACGAGGAGCGAATAAATCCGCCGTAATGGCGGCGGAAATCGCTATCGAGCGCCGTGCGCGTAAAGGTGGCATACATGTGTGGCCCGCCGATGAGCACGGCAATCAGCAAGTTGACCCCCTGGCGACCGGCGTCCGACTCCACTTGCAGGATGTCTCGAAAGAAAATCCAGATGAAATACGGCAGGGGAACCAACACCACGCTCAGGCTGATGAAGAATAAATCCCACCGCCGGTTATAAATCCAGTTGCCTTCACGCTGCAACGTCGTGGATTGGCCCCGCATAGGTACTGAGATGGCGCTCATTTTGCTCTACCTCCTAAGGTTCTTCTCTCGGTCGGTTTGCAATCGGCTTATATATCAACCCGAATGGTTGCGAGCCGATACGAAAACAGTGCTTAAAGATAACCGTTAGCGCGATACCAGTCAAACGTGCGCTGAACCATTACCGGCAGAGGGGTCTGCGGTAAATCCAGTTCGCGGCAGGCCTTCGTGCTATCGGCATAGATAAATGCCCGCGCCAAACGCACCTGATTAGCGTCCAGCGGAACCCGATTGCCCAACAGCCGGCGCGCCCCGGCCACGCCCATAGCCGCCGCCGGCATAGCCCAGCCCGGAATGGCGAGACGCGGCGCGGGTTTGCCCACCGTCCGGCAAATGATGGGAATAGCTTGCCGATACGGCCAGTTTTCGCCTCCCAGAATGTATCGTTCGCCGGGCCGCCCCTTTTCGGCCGCAACCAGATGTCCGGCGACCACATCTTCCACCGCAATGAAGTTCACGCCGCCCGGCAAGAGAAAAGCCAGCTTGCCGCGGGCCGCCTCGGTGATCATGGAGCCGGAAATCTCGTTGACATCGCGCGGGCCGAGAATGACGGCGGGATTAACGATAACCGTCTCCAGGCTCGCCTGGTTGGCGGCGCGCACATGCGCTTCCGCCAGATGCTTGCTATGGCCGTATGGGAAGGCGGCGGGCGAGAGATTGAATTGGTCGGCTTCCGTCAGCAAGCGGCCGGGTCTGGGCGCGCCGAGCGCAGCCAGAGAACTGGTGAACACCAGGCGTCGCACGCCCGCGGCCTGGGCGGCTGCCAGCACGTTTTGAGTGCCTTCGACATTGACTTTGTAGACCCAATCAGCTCCCTTCCGCCAGTAGTCGGCCACCGCTGCCGCATGAAAGACCCAATCACACCCCTGAAACGCCGCGATCAATTTCGGCCGATCGTCCAAAATATCGCCCAACACGCTCACGTAATCCAGCCCGTCCAGCGCGCGCAACGACGAACCGACGCGATGCAATACACGCGGCCGCACCCCACGCGCATTCAGACCCGCCACCAGATTCGCGCCGACAAAGCCCGTGCCGCCGGTTACCGCTACCTGCACACCCCACCTCCGGCCCGAAGGGTTTGGCTCACGGCTAGGACAAACATTCGATGAGGGTGGCTTCTCCCTGCCCCACGCCGACACACAGGGTCGCCAACCCATAGCGCAGCCATCCGCCGAGGGCCACCCGACGGCGCATCTCATAAATCAGGGTGGTGAGAATGCGCGCGCCGGAACAGCCAAGCGGGTGACCCAGGGCGATAGCGCCGCCGTTGACATTGGTGATTTCCGGCCGGAACTCGGCTTCACGCATGACGGCCAACGCTTGGACGGCGAAAGCTTCGTTAAGCTCAATCAAGTCAAGGTCAGCCGTCGTCAGGCCGGCGCGCTGCAAGGCTTTACGGGCGGCCGGGACAGGGCCAAGCCCCATCGTGCGGGGATCCACGCCGGCGGCGGCGGAACCGATCCAACGGGCGAGGGGTTGGAGATTAAGGCGGGCAGCAGTTTCGGCCGAAACCAATACCAGCGCCGCGGCCCCATCATTTAAGCCACTGGCATTCCCCGCCGTCACCGTTCCCCCCTTGCGAAAGGCGGGATTCAGCTTGCCCAACTC
>JAYRVN010000517.1:0-15652 GCA_041918535.1 Chloroflexota bacterium | reverse complement strand
TATTGTGGACGGACGGCGGCAATGGCCCGCGCCGAGAGGGAAGGGAAGGGCCAGAGCGGCAGGAAGGCGTACATGCCACGGGTAGGGAGACCGGCTTGATGGCATAAAACCTGGCGCAGGGTGATGGTATGTTTGTGATTTCGGCCGAATTCCGGCCAATAACTCGCCACCGGTTCATCCCAAGCCAACCGCCCTTCTTCCAACAAGCGGTGGATACAGGCGGCCGTGAAAGCTTTGGTGACGGAAAAAGTCAGAAAGACTGTCTCCGGCCGGACCGGCTGTGGTCGCCGCCGCTGCGCCTGCCCGGCCGCCACATCCACTAGCGGCAAGCCCTGGTGCAACACCACCAGTTGCGCGCCGGGATGTAGTCCGGCCTGGATTTGCCCGTGAAAGACATCCAGGATATGGCGTGTGGCCGGCGCGGTCGCGCCAGGGTGGTGTCGGTTATAATCAATGCGAGCAGTCAGGGAAGGGTTGTCTGGGGGCATGGCTCACTCAGCGCGAGCCGCCCCCGGCAGGGCGCACCGGCTAAAAACCGGCGGCCCCGGTGTGGTTAGAGGGGGGCCGCGTTTGAGCGGCTAACGGGATTCGAACCCGTACCAACAGCTTGGGAAGCTGCTGTGCTGCCGTTGACACCATAGCCGCGATAAGATGCGATTATAGAAGGTCAGCCGGAGTGTGTCAAGTTGGGCCAACCTGGGGCGAATTCTTAAAAAGTTCCATTGCATTCAGGCAGAGTGCGTTTATAATCATACACATGCGGGAGGCGAGCTTACTACTCATTGAAAGCCCTAAGGCCGGGGAAAATTCCTTTTTGCCTGCGTTGAAGAAGCGTGGGTATTTGGTGACGGTGGTTCATGCCGGCAATGAGGCTGTGGAGGTGGCGCAGACGGCAAAGCCGGAGTTGATCGTCTATGATGCGCTAGGGATGCGCTCAACCGGTCTGCGGACTTGTCGCCGTTTGCGACAGTTGCTGCCTGCCACGCCGATGATTCACTGCCGGGGGAAAGAGCAGAAGATCGAAGAATCGGCCGAAATTGATGTCTTTCTCCAACATCCCTTCACGCCGCGCAAACTCATGAATCGTATCCGACAACTCTTGCCCGCTGACGATGAAGAGGAGGATATCGGGCGCGCCGGCGATATTGTTCTCTATCGGGGCAAAGGGGCGGTTAGCGTGCGCGGGCAGGCGGAAATCAAGCTGACGCCGAAACTGGTATGCCTGCTGGATCACTTTATGCGCCACCCGAACGAGGTGGTCAGCCGACGTCAACTCATGCACGATGTGTGGGAAACGGATTACATCGGCGACACGCGCACGCTGCATGTGCATATCCGCTGGCTGCGGCAGGTGATCGAAGAAGATTCGGCCGAACCCCAACTCCTACGCACCGTGCGCGGACAAGGCTATATTTTCACCCCGGCGACTACCGCTTGAGGCGCGTAGCGCGCCCGCCGGATGCCCCCCCCAACAATAAAAAACGCCATCGCTGCCGATGGCGTTAATCTTTTGGCGTTAATCTTTGAAGAGAAAAGTTGCGTCACACTCAGGCGCGAGCCTTAGCCAGGGCGGTCATGATCCGGCCCTTGCGCCGCGCCGCGTTGCGTGGGTGAATAATGCCTTTGCGAGCCGCCTTGTCTAGCGTGCTGATGGCTTGCAGCATCACTTGCTCAGCCTCAGCCACGTTACCCGCCTCAATCAGTTGGCGCGTCTTCTTGATATATGTCCGCGCGGCCGACCGATAAACCCGATTGTGGGCCCGGCGCCGTTCGCTTTGTCTGATGTGCTTCTTGGCAGATTTTATATTAGCCAAACTTGTACCTCCGTAACAATAACCCAGATATACTCAGATGTGGTCGAGCATTGAAGCGAAAGAATCATAACACAATCCAGACGGTTTGCCAACAATTTTTCGGCCGATACAAAACTTATCCGGCCGGCGAACCGAATGCCTGAGGAAAGCTGCATGCGGCGCTACCATCTCTTTGAGTTTGAAGATATGTCCTGGTTCCCGGCCACGATTCGGGACTACATGACGGATTTCCTGGAATTCACCCTGCGCGCGTTCCGCTTTTATGATCCAGCGTTGCCCATCTTGCGGCGGGTGGCCGATCACATGCAAACGCGACAGGTGGTGGATTTATGTTCGGGCGGCGGCGGGCCGTGGGTCTATTTGCAGCGCCGCCTGGCGGCCGAGGGCGCGCCGTTTAGTATCACGTTGACGGACAAATTCCCCAACCAGACCGCCTTCGAGCGCGTGGCCGGTCAGGCGGCCGGGATCGGATTTTCGGCCGAATCAGTGGACGCCACCCAAGTGCCGGCCCATCTGTCTGGCGTGCGCGCTATTTTCACCGGCTTGCACCATCTGCCGCCGCCCCTGGTGCAGGCGATTTTGCAAGACGCCGCCGACCGGCGGGCGGCTATCTGTGTGTTTGAGTTCACCGAACGCCGCTGGTATCAGGTTTTGGTCACGCCGCCGTTTGTGGCCGGGGTGATTTTGTTGGGAACGCCTTGTCTGCGTCCGCTGACCTGGCGGCGGTTATTGTGGACGTATGGGTTGCCGCTGGTGCCGTTGGCTGCCATCTGGGATGGCGTCGTCTCCCAACTCCGTTCGTACACGCCGGATGAATTGGCGGCGCTGGCTGGGCAGGTGCAGGCAGAGGGTTACACCTGGGAAGTGGGGCAGGCCCCCACGTGGCTGGGCAACCTGGTGCGGGTGACTTATCTGGCCGGCTATCCGAGCGCGCCGCTGGGCACGTGATTCGGCCGAATCTCACACCCGCACACTCAGCGCTTGCAAAGCCGCCAGATTCGCCTCAGCCGCCGCCCGCCCGGCTTGAATCGGCCGATCCAAATCCTTGAAATCCAGCGACCCAATATCATCCACTTCCGGCCGCAGTAACACATCCGCCGGATGATCCGCCAGACGTAACTGATGCAAATGCCAGGTCATCACGCGCACGGCGCGCCACATGGACGAGAGCGCATTGGGCGTTTTCACCGGCTCGCGCTGGCTGCCCAGGAGATTGCTGGGAAACTGGATGCCCATAATGGCGCTGATGGGGTCGTTCCACGGATTGTGTTTTTCCAGTTGCGGATAAACATCCACCGCAATCAGCCGGTCCGCGCCTTTGTCATAAGCCACATGCGTCGCCAGGCTGTCTATGACGCCGCCATCCGCCAGATGATAACCCTTCCAGCGCACCGGCGGAAAAACGCCCGGCACCGCGCTGGTCGCCAGCAAAGCCGTGACTAGATCGCCGCTATCCACCGCTACCTCCGCCCCATGCAACATGTCGGTAGCCATCACGGTCACCGGCAGGCGCAAATCGGCAAAGGTCTTGTCGCCGACTATCTGGGTCAATTGCTCGCGCAACCGCGTCTGCCGGGCGCGAGCCGACACCAATTTGAGGTCGCGCAAGGTGCGCGATTGGGCAAAGTTGACCCCCATGGCCGTAGAGAGAGCCACCGCCAGCGCGTCGGGCGCTAACCCCAAGCCGTGGAGCACCCCGACGATGCCGCCCATGCTGGTGCCGACGATGAAATCAATCGGCACGTTTTCCCGTTGTAAGATGTCCAGGACGCCGATGTGCGCCAGTCCGCGGCTGCCGCCGCCGCCTAGAACCAGGCCGATGATAGGACGCATACGCTATAACCTTTGCCGACGGCCGGGCGACGTCAACCTGCCCGGCTACTGGTCGTCAGGGGATTCGGCCGATTGCGTTAACATCCGTCGCAATACTTTGCCGATGAAAGATTTGGGCAACTCCTCCCGAAACTCGATCTCCTGCGGGATGGCGTAAGCCGCCAGACGCCGTCGCGCCAGCTCGAGCAGTTCCTCCACGCTGAGTTGGCTGCCGGGACGAGGCACAACAAAAGCCTTGATGCCGGGATACCCGGATTCGGCCGAACCCACTCCTACCACCGCCACTTCCAATACCTTGTTGTTCTCATACAGCACCTCCTCCACATCGCGCGGATACACCGTATAATCCCCCATCACAATCGCATCCTTCTTGCGGCTGATAATCCGGAAAAAGCCCTCGGCGTCGCGCACCGCGATATCCCCGGTAAACAGCCAGCCGTCATGGATAGTCGAGCGATCCAGTTGATCCTCAGCCTGCCAATATCCTTGCATCACCTGGGGGCCCCGCACCACCAATTCGCCCACACCCCCTACCGGCATATCCGCCCCGGTCTTCATATCCACGATCTTGGCTTCCGTATTGGGCAAGGGCAATCCAATCGAGCCGGCCTTGCGCTCGCCGTGCAAAGGATTGGCATGCGTCACCGGCGACGCCTCGGTCAAACCATAACCTTCCACCAGTCGCCCGCGCGTCAGCTTCTCAAACGCCTCCTGCACCTCCACCGGCAGCGGGGCCGACCCGCTGATGCACGCCTTGATAGACGATAACCCATACTCCCGCACGTTGCGCATTTGATTGATCAGGGTATACATCGAGGGCACGCCGGGGAAGATGGACGGTTTGCGGGTCTTGATCTGCTCCAGCACCTGCATGACGTCGAACACCGGCAGCAACACCAGCGTTGCCCCCAACGCAATCGGCACATTCATGCCGGTGGTCATGCCGTAACTATGTACAATCGGCGTCACCGACAGGCATACCTCTTCGCCATATTTCAACTCCGGCAACCAATGGCGCGTCTGCAAGGTGTTCGCTACCAGATTCCTGTGCGAAAGGCACACACCGCGCGGCTCGTCGGTTGTGCCGCTGGTGTATAAGATGGCCGCCAGCGCGCCGGGGTTAACCCGGACATCCGGCGCTGTCACCGGCGCATCCTGCATCAAGGTGGACATGCGCGCTCCCAATTGTTGCACCAGGGCGCTATCTCGCGCCTCATTGTCCACAATACTCCAGCGCGCAATCAATTTCTGGTACAGAAACGGGCTGATAACCTGGCGAATATCGGCGAAGATAAAATGCTCGACGCCCGCCTTTTCTTGCACCAGCCGGGCCAGCAACGCCAGACTGGTCAGCGTAATCAGGACTTTCGCCCCGGTGTCTCGCGTTTGCTGGACAATGCGGGCGGCGTTGGCGTCCGGGTTGGGCATCACCACCACGCCGCCGATCTTCAGGATGGCGTAGTAAGCAATGACGATCTGCGGCATATTTGGCAGCACCACCATCACCCGATCGCCCGACCGTATGCCCATGCCATGTAAGACATGCGCCAATTGGTTCACCTTTTGGTTAAGCTGTTGATAAGTGAGCGTCTGCCCATAGAAAATGATCGCCTCGCGGCGTGGCAGCCAGCCGGCCGCGCTTTCCAGAAAATCGGGCAACGGTCGGCGCGGAATCGGCAGCGTCGGCGGCGTTTCCGGGCTGTAATGGCTGATCCACACGCGTTCCGCCATCAAGTTGCCGACCGCGCCTTCGTCCCGCCATGATTTGAGACGGTCGCCGCCGATGAAACGCTCAATGGCGCGATTCACCGCCTCATGCCGCTCTAGCTGCACCTTATGTTTGGCTGAGCCCACATCGTATAGCTCCGCGTTCGGGATGGTCTTGCCCACTTCGTCAAAGACATGGCGCGGGAAGTAGCTGTCCCGCTCGCCCGTGATGACCAGCGTGGGCGTGGTGATGTGGCGCAACAGGTCCCAGCCTTGCCAGTGGCGCAAATTGTTGGCCATCATGCGCTTGACCACATGAAATTCGGCGTCCCAGCGATTCCGATAAGGCCACAACGGTTGGATGATGGATGTGGGGATGCGCAACAGCCAATCCGCCAGCTTGGGCAAGGGGAATTCGCCGGCGGTGGCGATGAGCACCAGCTTCTCCAGGCGCTCCGGATGGGCGTTGGCGTATTCTACGGCAATCGAGCCGCCAAAAGAATGCGCCACCAAAATGAATTTCGGCGGCAAGGCCAGGTCTTCCACAATGGCCTGCAAATCGCCGACAAGTTCCGGCATGGTGTATTGGGTATAGGGGGCGTCGCTTTGCCCGTGCCCGCGCAAATCGGGCGCTACTACCCGAAAGTTGCGGGCGAAATAGTTGAGTTGAAACTCCCATGATTCCAGCACGCCGGCGTAACCGTGGACGAAAAGCAGGGTTTGTTGCGCCCCTTCCGGCCATAAGTCCACCACGCTGAGGTAAGCGTTGGCAACGCCCCGGATGGGCACTTTCGCCCGATACAGATCGAAGTCGAATTGAAGGTTTTGCCGTTTGACGCCAAGTAATCTTTTCTTCATTTTTCTACCTCGCCTGCAGATTGCCTAAAGCGTGTTGACGACGCTTCCTGAGCCGGGTTAGAAGGAGTGCGGCAGGGCCGAATCCACAAACCTCTTATCTAACCCTAATGATAGCATAAGTTGCCCTGACAGGGTGTGGCCTCGATTGGAAGCCGAAATCAAGGCAAAAATCGGCGTGGTGCATAGTAAGAATGCCCTCAACGCATCACAGCCGCGGACTACAACGGCGAATAGTGTAGCGATGCGGCGGGCCAAAATGAATCATGCCCAAAAATCTTGTCACCAAGGAATTTGGCATAATTTGGCATTTAGGACTTGACAACCGGCCGGAAGCTTGGTAAACTATCGTCAATGTTGCTGGAAGTAACCCTGTTACGAACCGGCAGACAATCCCAAATCTCTCAATGTGGTACGGAGAATAAAATGAAGAAATGGTTTGTTGTACTCGCGGTTTTGGTTTTGGGTGTGGTTGCCTTCGTGGGCGCGCCGGCGATGGCCAGCAATAATCCGTTGGTTTCCACCTCGCAGTGGGACCTGACCTATTGTTGGGATGGCATTTACTGCGGCAATGCTATCTGGTACATCACTTACCCGACCTTCTCGGACAGCCAGGGAACTGGTGGTGACATTGCTTTGACCCTGCGTCCCTTGACGGTCTGCATGAACTACAACTCCGGCTGCTTCCCGCAATATTGCACGCAAGTGATTGACCGCAACGCCGGCACCGCTTCCGGTGTGATGAATGGTCAGGGTTGCTCCGGCACCTGGTCTGCCACCCGCATCTGCAAAGATTGCACGGCTGCTCCTACGTTCAATCCCGGCCGCGGCGTCAACGGCAACTAAGCTCTGTTTTTCAACAGATTAAGTAGTAAATAGAAAAGCCCGGCTTTTGGCCGGGCTTTTTTTTGCCTCCGGCGGGTCGGTGTAAGACGGCGTAAGCCTTGGTTTGTGGTACTTCTGGCCTTGTTGGTCGGCGCAGTCGCCTTTGTGGGCGCGCCGGTGATGGCCGGTAGTGGCATTGAGGCTAATTCGCAATGGAACCTAACATTCTGCTGGGATGGCGCTTCTTGTGCGAATGCTACCTGGTATGTGACCCCCCCGACGTTCTCCGATAGCCAAGGCAATAGTGGGACAGTGGACCTTACCAATTATCCCGCGGCCGTGTGTTTGAACTACACTTCCGGCTGTTTCCCGGCCTATGGCACGATGCAGTTGGACTTCCCGGCCGGCACGGCTTCAGGCGAAATGCAGGGTGTGGATTGCCACGGCATCTGGTCGGCCACCCGCAACTGCAAGAATTGCCAGGCGCCGGCGCCGGTGAAGACCGGTCGAGGCCCGGACGGCGGCTAAGCTTGACTGGTAAATCGTTTAGAAAGGCCCGGCCAATTTGGCCGGGCCTTTTTTGTTGCCGTGGGGCAGGCGGGGTGCGGGTATGGGGCACGCGCATAGGGGCAGGCATGATGCCCCTACGTGGTGATGGTTTCAGGTATCGTCGCGGCCGATGTCGCCGGCCGCCTGTGTCAGACGGTGCGCCAGCAGAATGGGAATCGCCATGATCGTCACCACCGCAAACGCCACGACATTGGTAACGGGCCGGTCGCGCGGGCGAGTGAGTTGGCTAAGAATCCAGATGGGCAACGTGGCCTGTTGACCGGCGGTGAAAGTGGTCACGATGACTTCATCAAACGAGAGGGCAAAGGCCAACATGCCCCCAGCCAGCAAGGCCGTGGCCAGATTGGGCCACACGACATAGCGAAAAGTTTGAAAACCGTCGGCCCCTAAATCCATGGAGGCTTCGATTTGTGAGCGACCCAGGCGGCGGAAGCGCGCCAGAGCATTGTTGTAGACCACCACGACGCAAAAGGTGGCGTGCCCCATGACAATTGTCCAGAAGCTGAACGACAAATCCAGCAAGCCCATAGCTGAGCGCAAGGCAATGCCGGTGACGATGCCGGGCAGGGCCAGCGGCAGCACCAGGAGAAGGGAGATGGCTTCTCGGCCGAAAAAGCGGCTGCGGTAAACGGCGGCCGCGGCCAACGTGCCCAGCAATAACGCGCTGCCGGTGGCAATGGTCGCCACGCGCAGGGATAGGCTGAGCGCCGCCCACAGGTCGGCGCGTTGCCAGGCGAGGCCGAACCAACGCCAGGTGAGGCCGGGCGGTGGAAAGGTGAAGGCGGCCTCATCGGTGGTGAAGGCATACAGCATGATGATCAGGAAGGGGATGTGCAAAAAGAGGATGACGCCGAGCGCAGCCAGCCGCAGCCCCCAACCGGATCGGCGCAGCGAGCGTTGTTTAGAGAGCATCGAACGCCCCCAGGCGGCGCGCCGCCAATAAGTAAAGGCCCATAATCCCGATTGGCAGCATCGTAAAGGCGGCTGCCAGGGGGATGTTGCCCGATGTGCCTTGATAGTTGTAGACGGCGAGACCGATGAATGGGCTGGAGTTGCCGATGACGGAGGGAATGATGTAATCACCTAGCGTCAGGGAAAAGGTGAAGATGGAACCGGCCACCACGCCGGGGAAGGCCAGCGGCCAGGTGACGTGGCGAAAAGTAGCGCCGGGCCGCGCGCCCAGGTCGCCGGAAGCCTCTAGCAGCGAGCGCGGCACGCGCTCGAGCGCTGTCTGGATGGGCAGGATCATATAGGGCAGCCAGATATAAACGAACACCAGGAATAATCCCAGAGAGGAGACGGAAAGGGATGGGCCGCCGATGACGGGCAGGCGCAACAACCCCTCTAACAGCGGGGTGAGTCCCAGACGCGCGATGAACCAGCTTAGGATGCCTTCTTTAGCTAGGAGAAGTTTCCAGGAATAGACGCGAACGATGTAGGAAGACCACAAGGGAAGGAGGACCGCCAGGTATAAGATGGCCCGCGCGCGGCGCGAGGCGTAGAAGGCGGCGTAGTAGGCGAGAGGGAAGGCCAGCAAGATCGCGGCCAGGGTGACGCCGGCGGCCATGCCGGCGGTGCGGGCGACGATGCTGAGATGGATGGGTGTGAGGAGGTCGCCGTAGGTCTGGAGAGAGAATTGACGCACGACTTGGCCGGTGAAGCCGTCGAGATGGAAGAAGGATTGGACGAGCAAAGCTAGAAGGGAGCCGAGGTAGATAACGAGCATCCAGGCCAGGGGCGGGCCCAGGAGGAGCAGGAGGAGAAGATTCGGCCGATTATATAGCCCGGTCGAAACACGTCGCCACAAGCCGCGCATACCCGCTAACCTGGCAGAATATTCTGTTCGGTCAAGGGCCAGGCCAACCGCACGCGCTGCCCTTGCGCCGAACGCACATCCCCGGCTGTGGAAGCCAGGTTTTGCTCCACCACAATCATTTCGCCCCCCACATCCAATTGCACCACATAGCGCGTATTCACCCCCAGATAGACCAGCTCACGGATTGCCCCGTCGGCCGTCGCCATGCCGGCGGGCGTAGCCGCGCCCGCCGGCAAGCGGCGGATTTTCTCCGGGCGCACGGCAAACATGGCCGGCGAACCGGTAATGGCCGTCGCCGGCGCGCCGCTCAACACATTCGATGTGCCGACGAAGGTGGCGACAAACAGGGTGGCTGGGCGTTCGTATAGTTCGGCGGGCGCGCCGACCTGCTCAATCTGCCCCTGATTGAAGACGGCGATCCGGTCGCTCATGGTGAGGGCCTCCTCCTGGTCGTGGGTGACAAAGATGAAGGTGATGCCTACTTGCTGCTGGATCGCCTTGAGTTCGATTTGCATCTGTTGGCGCAATTTCAAATCCAGCGCGCCCAACGGCTCGTCCAGCAGCAAGACGCGGGGGCGATTGATCAAGGCGCGGGCCAGAGCGACGCGCTGGCGCTGGCCCCCGGAGAGTTGCGCCGGTTTACGCGGCTCAAAACCGGGCAGGCGCACCAACGCCAGCATGTCCGCCACCCGTTTGTCACGTTCGGCGCGCGGTGTTTTCTTGAGCATCAGGCCGTAGCCGATGTTCTGACCTACGGTCATGTGAGGGAAGAGGGCATAGTCCTGGAAGACGGTGTTGACATCCCGCGCGTAAGGGGGGAGATTGGTGACATCTTGCCCGTAGAGGTGAATGTCGCCGCTGTCGGGTTGGTCAAAGCCGGCAATCATGCGCAAGCAGGTGGTTTTGCCGGAGCCGGATGGGCCGAGCAGGGTGAAAAATTCACCGTCGCCGACGCTAAAGGTGACGTCGTTGGCCGCGTAGACCGGGCCGAAGCGCCGGGTGACGTGGGTGAAGGTGATGGCAGGGCTGGGCGGTTGGGTCACGGTCGGGGTTGTCCGGTTAAGTGTGCGCTACCATGACGTGTTTGGTGATTTGGTAATCGGCGACGGATTCGGCCGATAAATCTTTGCCGAAGCCTGACTGTTTGAAGCCGCCGTGCGGTGTTTCCGACGTCAACGGGATATGGTCATTGATCCAGACGGTGCCGAACTCCAATTCGGCCGATAATCGCATCGCCCGCCCAATATCCTGGGTGAACACGGAAGCCGCTAACCCATACAACACATCGTTGCCCAAACGTAACGCCTCTGCCTCATCCGCAAATGGCGTCAGCGTCAGCACCGGCCCGAACACCTCGGACTGAATGATCTCCGCCTGCTGGTCTGCGCCGGTAATAACGGTCGGCTCATAATAATAGCCGCGCTCCAGACCCGCCGGCGCGCCGCCGCCGACGATCACTTTCGCGCCCGCCGCCTGCGCCCGCGCTACAAAGCCCTGCACCCGTTCCCGTTGCCGCGCCGAAATCAACGGCCCCATCTGCGTCTCTTCGGCAAACGGATCGCCCAGCTTGACCGCCCGCATGGCTTCCACCACCGCTTCTTTGACCGCATTGAAGCGGCTTTGCTCCGCATAAATCCGGGTGGCTGCCGTACAATCCTGGCCGGTGTTGAAGGTGGCTGCCAACGCCGCCTTAGCCGCGAACACTTCCACATCCGCATCGTCGAAGACGATGAGCGGCGCTTTGCCCCCTAATTCTAAATGCACCCGCTTGAGCGTATCAGCCGCTGTCTGCATGATCTTCTTGCCGGTGGCGGTCGAACCGGTCAGGCTGATCATGCGCACTTGGGGATGCTCTACCAGGGCTTGCCCGGTCGCGTTGCCGCCGCTGATGATGTTCACCACGCCGTCGGGAATACCGGCTTCCGCGATGAGTTCCGCCAGCTTGAGCGTGGTCAGCGGCGTGGCCGGGGCCGGCTTCAGCACGATGGTGCAGCCGGCGGCCAGGGCCGGGCCAATTTTCCATATGGCCATCATGAGCGGGTAGTTCCAGGGGGCGATTTGCCCCACCACGCCCACCGGTTCGCGCCGGAAGATGGAGGTGTAGCCTGACATGTATTCGCCGGCGCGCGAACCGTGTGTGTCGCGCGCCGCCGTGGCAAAGAAACGCAAATTGTCCACCGCGAAGGGCAAATCCGCGCCCAGACTGCCGAGGAGATAAGGCTTGCCGCAGTTTTCCGATTCAAGCCGGGCGAATTCTGCGGCGCGGGCTTGCAGCAGGTCGGCCAGTCGCCAGAGAGCCAGCGAACGTTCGGCGGGGGTGCGGCGCGACCAGCGCCCGTCATAAAAAGCGGTGTGCGCCGCCTGTACGGCGCGATCCACGTCGGCCGGCCCGGCCTCGCTGACCTGGGCGATGACCTCCCCGGTCGCCGGGTTTTCAATCGCCATGCGTCCGTTGGCCTGAGCAGGCGTCCACTGACCGTTTATCCAAAGTTGGTAATCCACGTTGCTCTCCTTAGTCCGTGAGGCGACGACAAAAGAAGGCCGCGCCCAATTCGGCGCGGCCTTCCGATCAAGGCTACCGTCCGCCAATCACGCCGAGATAAGCCGTCACCCATTCATAATAGGGCACACACTCCTGGTCGCCGCCGCAATCCGCCACCGGCGTTTTCCAGAAACTGATCCGGTCGAAGTTATCCATGCCGTTAACACGGCAGCCGTCCGGGCCGAGCAACGCGTTGTTTTCGCAAGCGGCAGGCACGGCCGGCACAGAGCCGAACCAGGCGGCCAGGTCGCCCTGAAGCTTGGGGTCCAGGGAGTGGTTGAGCCACATATAAGCGCAGTTCGGATGGGGCGCGTTGACGTGCAGCATGGTTGTGTCTGCCCAACCGGTGGCCCCCTCGACAGGGATGACGCTGTCAATCGGCTGATTATCCGCTTTGAGCAGGTTTACCTGGAAGGGCCAGGAACCCGAAGCCGCGACGCCTTCATTGGTGAAGTCGTCAATTTGAGTGAAAGCATCGTGCCAGTATCGGCCGATCAGTTGGCGTTGTTCGCGCAGCAGTTGGATAGCGGCATCGAATTGGGGGCGCGTCAGGGCATAGGGGTCTTGAATGCCCAGCTCAGGTTGATGGAATTTGAGATAAAGGGCGGCGTCGGCGACGTAGATGGGGCCGTCAAAGGCCTGGACGCGCCCGACGTTGGAGTTGCCGTCGGGCAGGGTCATCTCTTGAAAGACGACATCCCAACTGGTTGGCGGCTGACCGGCAAAAGCGTCGGTGTTGTACATGAGCACATTCGATCCCCACTGGTAAGGCGCGCCGTAGTGTTTGCCGTTCACGGTATGCCAGGGGGCGTTCTGCAGACGCGGATCGATCGTTTTCCAGTTATCAATCAGGGCGATGTTGATCTCCTGGAGTTTGCCGCCGGAAATGAGGCGCAGACTGGCGTCGCCAGAGGCGGTGACCAGATCGAAACCGCCCTCGTTCATCAGGGAGACCATTTCATCGGAGGTGGCGGCGACTTTGACGCTGACCTGGCAGCCGGTTTCGGCTTCAAAGCTGGTGACCCAATCATAGTATGGGTCTGTTTCGCCCCGTACGATGTAGCCGGCACAGGCGACGATGGAAACAGCGCCTTCGCCTTTGCCAAGCTGTTTGAGGGGGGCGCCGGATTCGGCCGAATCTCCTCCCCCACAAGCTGCCAACACCAACAACATTCCAATCAAACTCAAGGCCCAAATAACAGTGCGACGCATAGCAATCTCCTTCAAAGGTGTGCAGGGTTTTCTGGGGAAATACGTGTGTCCGGCCGGTAGATAATAAGTTTCTGCGCTAGAAGCCGACCTCCTCACTTGTCTTCGGCCGATCGCCGACTGATGGTGAATCGGCCTGTAATTGGGTTGAACCAATAGGTAGCCCGAAGCCGCCCCAATGCCAGGGTAAATCTTAATCGCGTAGAATAACAATGCCGCCTGATTTCGTCAATTCCCTGACCCAATCTGCCCATCATCGCGGCGCGGGGTGCGCGCCACTTTTTGTGATAGGGTGAAATCCAACGCCACAAAGGCATCGGTTTTTCACCTGAAGAAGTTCAACTTCTGCCAGAAGTTGAACTTCTAGAAGTATGCGGCCTGATTGGCACTGTGTAAAGCCGAGAAACTCGCCCAACGGCCAGAATCTATCAACGAATTTGACGCTCACCCCTCCTCAAAATTATCAGCAATTCTAAATGTAGATTTGCCCAAAGTGGTCAACGAGATTCGCCATGCGTTTCACGGCCAAATCACAGCCATTTTGTGTCAGCAACGCGGAATTTGGGCGTTTTCGCACCGCTTTTTCCGTAGTTTTGGGCGCATAGTAGTCCCAAAAAGCGATATTTTGGGCCCTTTCCGCGAGTCAATTTTACATTGAGAATTGCTGCAAAATTATTCTTGACACCAGAAAACCGTGCGATACAATTTATACAATCTAATGTAGGAGTTCAGTTAGCCGACGAAGGGATTTGAACTTTCTGCCTCTAGACCCGCCGCATCGCCGGTAGTGGGCAGATGGACGATGTTCCGTCTAGCACTGTCTGGCGGCAGCGTATACGGAAGCGTTTCCGCAATCAAGTCCCATTTGGGGAGCTGGGCGGATTGATACCGCCGACTAATAGTTAGGCTTCTGACCCGCAGATTGACCGGAGGTGATGCCTTATAATTTTATGATTTGGCAAAGGTCCCAGTAGGTTCCCATCCGTTCTTAGGCTATTCGGCATGCAAGGTAGCCCAGCTACCGAGTAGAGAATCAGCTGAATAGCGCATGGATTCACCGAGGAAGAAAATCATCAACCCACACGGACGATCGAGTCCGTGCAATCGAATAAGGAGAAGTAATTATGAAGCGCCATTTCGTGTGGTCCAGTTTGCTCGTCGCCGGAGCAGTGATCCTCACCCTGATGACGGCCGGTACGGCCTCCGCGGGCCTCTCAGATGATGAGGCTATTAACATCGTGCTCATAGCCTGCCCAGGACCCTTCAGTAACCATGGTGAGGCGCAGAGGTGTGCGACGCTGGAGCTGAACCTTCTGGTGGCAATGGGCCAAATCACCGGGCACCAGAAAGGCACGATCAACGCCACCATCGCCCGCTCTATTCAATGCCAGGAAGGTGGTTGCACATACGGCAGGCTGATGTACCAGGTCGTGAGCGCGGCCTTCGGATTCCCCCCCGTCGACAAGGTGGAATTCGGGTTCCTCCCCATCCCTGATGGCACACCCGACGAGGTAATCGACGCGACCGTGGTAGGTCCCGTCGCCAACATTTCGGTACTGTTCCTAGAGTCCGATTATACATGTAAGGCTGGTCAGCTCGACACGATCGTGGGCACCACGCCGTTTCCGACAGGGATGACCTGCTTCTATAGTGGTTATGGGGGCAACGACACCTACGTCCTCGGCGTCTCGACGGACGGAGGAGCTAATCTGGTGAACAACGCCGACGGTTCGATGAACCCACTGAGCTACGGGACGTACACGCTTAAACTCTACGGTTCGGGCTTCGGGGGCAGCGGGACCTGGTACAAGCTCGCCGTCCAGTTCGCGGACGGTACGGTGCTGTTAAGCGATCCGTTCCAGCAGCCCTGATTGCCCACACCGATCTCAAGAGTCAACGAACCTACGTCAGGTTCGTTGACTTTTGAGAAAAGGTTCAAGTAAGACCCCGTTAACAATCGCATTCAGGTGACGGGAAACAGCCTCCGCGCGTGCCTCGCTACGGCTCTTTCCCGCACCTGATGCGCGGCGGTAGGTCTTCTCATGGATGGGTTGGGGCGCGTTGCTGCTTGCCCTAGTTTGTTGCCACAGCGGTATGACGCCGGCCATGGCTTGGAACTGGTTAAGGGCTAATTGGCCGCCGTACCCAAGAGGACAGTTGCCGGCCTCCTGACCGTATCAACGAATCTGACGCCCGCCCGAAAGAATTCCTCAACGGGTGCGCGTCACGTTTTGTGATAGAGTGAAATTCAACGCCACAAAGGCATAGTTCTTGCATCCGAAGAAGTTCAACTTCTGCCAGAAGTTGAACTTCTTGAAGTATGCGGCCTGATGGGCACTGTGTAAAATGGAGAAACTCGCCCGACGGCCAGAATCTATCAACGAATTTGACGCTCACCCCGCGGCGCGAAGCGGGTTGACAGGGCTTGGAGGCCATGCTAGACTTGAGTTGGATAAGCAAATAGCGTAACAGCGTAGAACT
>JAYRVN010000516.1:0-4710 GCA_041918535.1 Chloroflexota bacterium | reverse complement strand
GTCACCGGCAGGTGAAACGCCGCCTGACCCGCTCTCAACTCCGATCGCGCCTGCGGCAAACATAGCCATTCCTCACATCGTCAGGGGCGCTACACCGCTACAGATCGCCTGGTGCTGGGTACCGGGGGGCGAGTTCACCATGGGCAGTGAAACTTACAGCGATGAGAAACCGGCGCACAAGGTGGCCGTTGACGGTTTCTGGCTGGCGCGCGCGCCGGTGACCAATACCCAATTCCGGCTGTTTGTCGCCGACGGCGGCTACGATCAAGCGCGCTGGTGGACGGAGGCGGGCTGGGAACAACGACAGCAAGAAAAGTGGACAGAGCCGCGCTTCTGGGCTTACACCAAGTGGAAAGGGGGCGTACCGCAGCCGGTAGTGGGTGTGAGTTGGTACGAGGCCACAGCCTTCTGCGCCTGGGCGGCCGAAGCCACGGGCGAGGCCATCCGGCTGCCGACGGAAGCGGAGTGGGAGAAGGGGGCGCGGGGCGTGGACGGGCGCCGATTCCCATGGGGTGAAGCCGAGCCGGATGAGCAACGAGGCAACTTCAACAACATGGAGGGTAAGATAACGCCGGTGGGGCAGTATAGCCCGCAGGGGGACAGCCCCTACGGTTGCACGGATATGGCCGGCAACGTGTGGGAATGGTGCGCGAGCAAGCTGTTCGACTATCCCTATCGCGCCGACGATGGTCGCAACGATAGGCGCGGAACAGACCTGCGCGGCGTGCGCGGCGGCGGATGGTACTACGATAGCGACCTTGTGCGTTGCGCCAACCGCGGCCGGTTCGCGCCCCACTATCGGTATATCAATGTGGGCTTCCGTTGCGCCAGCGCCGCTTTCTAACAAGCCGGCTTCTACGGGCGGGTGGACGCACGCGGGGTGGCGCAAAATCTTGGATCAGATATGAAAACCTACTGGCGGCATCAACTTTGGAAGGCTCTGGCTACGTGTTGTTGGCTAGTCTTTTTCGTCGTTGCCTCGGCGGGAGCGGCCGAGCCGTTGCCATTCTCAGCCGGGACTCCGACGCCGCTTTTCCTGGAAGCGGGGATTTCAGCCCCTACGCCCAGCCTCCCAGCCCTGCGCGCCCGTGACGTCTTCATCAACGAAACCGCTCTATTCCCGGCCCGGCCCGGCCCTATGGCGCGCCGGCTCAGCCTGAACCTCTTCCCCGACGCCCATTATCTCGCCATTCTGGAGCGGGTCGAACGCAACGCCTCCGGCAGCATCACCTGGATCGGCCGCCTGGAAAACATCCCCATGAGCCAAGTCATCCTGGTACACCGCGACCGCAGCCTAATCGGCCTGATCGCCTCAACCCAGGGCGTCTACACCCTGGAGTACGCCGGCGACCAGATGCACCGGCTGGCGCAAATCAACCAGGCGCAATACCCACCCGGCGCAGAAGACACGCCGCCGTTGCCCTTCACAGCGTTGGCAACCTTCGCCGCCCTCCCCCTCTCGCCGGCCATTAGCGGCCTCGATGACGGCTCCCGGCAAGATGTCCTGGTGGCCTATACCCCGCAAGCGCGAGCCGCCGCCGGAGGCAGCGCCGCCATTCAGTCCGTGGTGGAGTTGGCCGTGGCCCTGACCAATCTCGCCTTGCGCAACAGCCAGACCCTCACCCAATTCCAATTAGTCTACAGTTACGAAACGCCGACCGACGAAGCCGGCAACTTGCTAACCGACCTGACGCGCCTGGTCAACCGCGCCGACGGCTACTATGACGAGATTCATGCCTATCGGGATAGTTATCACGCCGATTATGTCACCTTGCTCACCGCCGCCGATCCCACCTATTGCGGCATGGGCTATCTGCAATCCACGCCGGATAACGCCAATTTTGAGAGCGCCGCCTTCAATACGGTACGCCAGGCGTGCGCAGCCGGCGATCTCACCCTCAGTCACGAGTTAGGGCACAACATGGGCTTGCGCCATGATTGGTATATGGATGCCGGCGTCACACCCTATCCTTACGCCCACGGCCTGGTCAACCGCGCCCAGCAATGGCGCACCGTCATGGCCTACAACAACTGGTGCGCGCTGGCGGGGTTCAGTTGCACCCGCCTGCCCTATTACACCAACCCGGACATTCTATATGGCGATGCGCCGATGGGCGTGCCGGGCCTTACCCCGGTCAATTGCGTGGCCGGGCAGCCCACACCCAATCCGGAAAGTTGTGTGGCGGATGGTCGCAGCGTGATCAACGCGAATGCCGATACGGGCGCGCGCTTCCGCATTAGCGCCATCTATTGGACCGGCGCGAGCAGCGCCGATTGGTTTGATGCCAATAACTGGGACATTATTCAAGGACCGGCCAACCGTTCGTCCAACCCCAGTTTCACGCTGGCGCATCGCGCGCCGCTTAGCGTGGATGACGTGGTCATACCGACCGGCCTGGCTGTCTATCCCGTCATCAGCGGCGGCAGCGCCTTCGCGCGCGCGCTAATTATTCAGGACGGCGCCACTTTGAGCTTGAGCGACGGCGTCTTGACTGTTACCGGCTCAGGCTGGGAGGAGCAAGGCTCTGGTCGTTTTCAAGCCACGGGCGGGACGGTGATCTTCCAACCCAGCGGAACGCCGCAGAGTCTAATAACCCACGCCGATTCCACCTTTCACCACCTGGAACTTCGCGGCGGGGGACAACCGCTGAACCTGAATAGCGACTTGCAGGTGAACGGGAATGTGACGCTGGCCGACGATAGTCTGTGGCTGGTGGGAAACCGGACGTTAACAGTTGGCGGGAATTGGCAGGATGGCGGGCAAAGCTTTCAACCGGGCGAGAGTACGGTAATTCTGAATGGCTTTAGTCAGACGGTGATGGCAGGGGCCGGGCTGGCTTTCTATGATTTGCAGGTGCGCAGCAGCGGCGGGGCGGTTTTCGGGGCGGATGTGCAGGTGCAGCATGACTTTTCCACCACGGAGAATGGGGTGGCTGATTTTGGCCCTTATGCGCTGACGGTGGAAGGGGCGCTGGACAATCTGGGCGTTTTGCGCCAGCAACGGAATGCGCCGGCCGGGGTGACGACGGAGTTCCTGCATATTCAGAACGCGGCGGGTTCGGCCGATAAATATTTTGGCGTGGCATTAACGCCGACAGCGGGCGACCTGGGCGCGACGACAGTGGCGGTGCGGGGAGGTTTTTGTGCGTTAGGCGGGGTTGTGTGGAGTTTTATGGTTCGGCGTTGCTATGAGATCATACCGACGGTGACGGATTCGGCCGATATGACGCTTTATTTCCGATCGGCCGAAATCAACTTCAACCCCTCCCCCAATGGCTGGCGCTGGAACGGCGACGCCTGGGACCTCCTACCCTTCCTCGCTCGCGACCTGGGCGGCGTAAACAACAGCTTTGTGGCCGTCAGTCAGGTCACCACTTACGCTCCCTTCGGCGTCGGCAACCCTGCGCCTTTAAACATCGGCCAGCGCGCCGTCCAACCCGCCGTCCACGCGTTCAACCCCTTGTCCGCCCTGGCCGGCCTGTTGAGCCTGCTAACTCTCACCGTGCTAAGACGCCGCCGTCTTGCGTCGCGCCTGGCACGCTGACCGTCAGCGGGCCAACAAACGGCAAGACGGCGACCGCCAAAGGCTTGACGCCGCTTGCCTGTACCAGTAAGATGTGAGTAGATTGCTGTTTATCCATCAACCCGGCGAGTCGGACGACTCACCCGACCGATTGCGCCTTATTAACAAGCCGCCTGCCGCAAGGCAAGGAGACACCCTATGACCAGCATCATGGATCGACTCGAACAACTCTGGACATCAGCCAAAGTCGGCAAAAGTCGCACACGCGCTTGCTTCACCCTGCCCGACCCTGGCGCGACGCCGTTTGAGAAAAATCGGCACTATTTTCAAATCCTCATCAACGAGATGTACTTGACCGATAGCCGCCAATGGTTCGTCGAGTATGACCCCGTTGCCATTGTCGCCACCACTTATAAATACGGCAGCGAGTATCAAACCACGCCCAGCGTGGTCGGCCCTGTTTTGTTAAAGCAATTCTCAGACGTGGTGGCCAAGGGCGCGATTATTCGCAACGCCCCGGTAACCAGCCTCAACGCCTATACGGGCGGGCCAATTACCTTCACTGTTTTCCTCAACGCCGTCAAACGCGCCAACAACGCCGAAAAACTTCTTTCGGTGCTGGAAAATATCACCGGCGCCATCAGCCCGGTCGCGCCTGTCTTACCGCTGCAAGCCTATCTGAAGATCGCCGGGAATGTGATGGACAGCATCAAAACCTTGCTGGGCCTGGATGATACCGAAGCCTTGATGAGTTACCGCTTCACCATTAACCCGGATATCAACCAGATTTTTGCCCCCGGCTACATTGTCTTGATTGACATGGATGAAGACGACCTGAAAGGCAAGAAGTTTTGGGTCAAGGAGGGGCGGCTGGTCGAGGGGGATGGCACCCAACCTTATCGGGCGCACAACTTTGTCTTGTTGCAAGTGGCTCAGGGCGTGAAACGCAGCGATGAGGAAACCTTATCCTTTTATCCGCTGTGGCGACGTACCCAGGAACTCGCCAACAATGCCATTAGCGACGCCACCTGGGCGGATGCCAAAGCGCACTTTAACACCCTGAAACGCGCCTTGCTGGAAAGCCCCGATCTGACACGGCCGGATTTCGAGCGTCTGGTGAACGGCTATCTGGACAACACAGTGGAATTGCGCAAGCAGGCCATGATGCTGGCCTCTATGTCCGGCGG
>JAYRVN010000515.1:0-5532 GCA_041918535.1 Chloroflexota bacterium | reverse complement strand
CGCACCCTCTACCACCCCGCTAGTTGGGTGCTGGGCAACGCGCTCGACGCCCCCCGCCGCCGCCTCATCCTGGCCCTCAACCGTGGCCGCTCCACCAACTATGACCTGGCGATCCTGGATTTGACCACCGGCGAGATCGAAGCGTGGTTATCCGAAAGCGACAACTCGCGGGATGTGTCGCCCGCTGTTGCCGGCGAGACGCTGGCTTATGTCACCAATGTAGGCGGCAACGAAACGATAGTCTGCCGCTCCCTACTGGATTGGCGCGAGATCGGCCGTTTTGCCGTGCCGGGCGACTGCCTGGAGCTTGCCTGGGCGGATGATCACACCTTGCTGGCGATGGTCGCTCACCAGGCGATGATCGGCCCGCGCTTGCTAAATGTGCGCAACGGTCAGTGGACGCCCCGCCTGAGCGCCGGCTCCAGTTGGAGCATGGCGGCCACCAGTCAGGGGCCGGTTTGGATCGAGAGCAGTTGGGATAAACCGAGCGCCTTGTGTGTCCGGCGGGGAGATTCGGCCGAAACTCTCCTCAGCGCCGCTCCCGCCCAACACTATATCGGCGGCGAAAGCCACTGGTATCCCTCCTTCGACGGCCGCCGGATTCAAGGCTGGCTATTGCGTCAACCTAACCCTAACGCCCCGCTGGTGGTGTATGTGCATGGCGGCCCCACTTCCGTCACGGCCGACATGTGGCGCACTGATGTGCAAGCCCTGGCTCAGGCCGGTTTTCAATTATTCGCCCCCAACTATCGCGGCAGCACGAGCTTCGGCAGTGAATTTCGCGACCTCAACATCGGCGATGTGGGCGGCGGCGACGCGCAGGATGTCCTCTACGGAGCGCGCTATGCCACACAACTCTTGGGTCTCCGCACCAAACCAGCCATTATGGGCGGCAGCTACGGCGGTTATTTAACCTTGTGGGCGCTAACTACCCAGCCGGAGGAATGGGCCGGCGGCGTCGGTTTTGTGCCGGTGGCGGATTGGGTTGAGGATTACTACCTGTTGGATGCTTCATTCCGTTACTACGATGTGCATTTTCTGGGTGGAACGCCGGAAGAGAAGCCAGAGCTCTATCGTGAGCGCTCCCCTATCACCCATCTGGCGCAACTGAAAGCGCCGCTGCTAATCGTTCACGGCGAAAACGATTCCCGCTGCGCCATCCAGCCGGTGATCCGGTTCAGCGAGCAAGCCCGTCGCCACAACCAGCCTGTGCGCATGGTCATCACGCGCGATGAGGGGCACGGCTCCGTGCGCAACGTAAACGCTCTGCGCGATATGGTGCTGGCGCTAGACCACTTGAAGCAAATCTGGACGATGTAGGCTCACCAGCCATGCTGAAGGCGCGTAATCAGGCGCGGCGCAAAGCCAAGCGCGCGCATACGCGCCTGCGTCTTGTCCACAGCGTAGGCCGCCCGTTGGTGTTCCCAGGTCAGATTTTCTGTATCCAGGAAGGCATAGGCGGCGCGTGGATCGGCGTCACGCGGTTGGCCCACGCTGCCCGGATTGATAATGAGCCGTCGCTCGCGTAGGGAAAATGGCCGGCTATAGTCGGCGTGATAACCTAACACGCCGCGCTCGGCATCCTCTTCAAAAACTACCGGCAGGTGCGTGTGCCCCACCAGACAATATGGCGTGGTAAAGTGAGAGAAGTTCTCCCAGGCGATCAGGTAGTCTGCTATATATCCCCCCCCCGGTGGGCGCGGGCTGGCGTGGGCCAGATAAAACGACTCCAGGCTCAGCCTGGGCGGCAGCGTTTCCAGATAGGCCAGCGACTCCGCCGAGAGAGCGTTGCGGGTCCACTCAATCGATTGGCGGGCGTCAGAGTTGAAGGTGTTGATTTCCAACTTGCCCAGAACCGCCCAATCATGATTGCCGGAGAGGCATAAGGACGCCTCTTGCTGGAGCAACGCCACGCATTCATTCGGGTGCGGGCCATACCCCACCAGGTCACCCAGACACCACAAGGCATCCCATTGCCCGGCTGTGGCGGCCAGGACGGCCTCTAGCGCCGGCAAATTGGCGTGGATGTCGGAAAGAATCAACACGCGCATAATTATATTGCTCCTGAATTCGCTCACTATCATACCATGATTGCGTGGGACAGGTATAATTGAGAGAAGAGTCTGGCCGTGGGCGAAAGATGAGACGATGGCGATCTTAACCGACGACACAATTGATTTTGTCAGCCATAGCGAGGAGCAAACCGTGCGCCTGGGCATTCGACTGGGCGAATTATTGCAGCCGCCGGATGTGATCTGTCTGGCCGGCGAATTGGGGGCAGGCAAAACGGTGTTTGCGCGCGGGGTGGCCCGGGGTTGGGGCACGGCAAGTCGGGTGACGAGTCCCACATTTACCCTGGTGCATGAGTATCCACGGGCGCGGGACAGGTGCATTTTATACCATATTGACGGCTATCGGCTGCGGGATTCGGCCGATATTATCACCGCCGGCCTGGAAGATATCTTTCTCGCCCAAGCCGTTTTCATGCTAGAATGGCCGGAAAAGCTGCGGGACTTTCTGCCCGCCGATTATATGTGGTTCGAGTTGCGTCATGTCAGCGAAACCCGGCGCGGTCTGCGCGCCACAGCCTTCGGCCCCCGCGCCGTCCAGCGATTGAAAGAGTTTCGCCTGAGCGCCTTTGGTTATTAGTGAGCCTATGATCTTAGCGATTGATACCGCGACACGCTGGACAGGCCTGGCCGTGCATGACGGCTTCACCGTGTTGGCGGAAGTCGGCTGGTATGCCATTAACCGGCAGACGGTTGAACTAGCCCCGGCAGTGGCGGAAATTCTCGCCCGGACAGGGGTCGGCCCGCCCGACCTGAAAGCGCTGGCCGTCACGCTAGGCCCAGGTTCTTATACAGGGCTGCGGGTAGGCATGGGCTTCGCCAAAGGCATGGCCCTGGCTTATCGCACACCCTTGATTGGCATTGGCACGCTGGATGTTGTGGCAGCGGCCTTCGGGCGAGGCAGCAGCTCACTGGTGGCGGTGGCTGAAGCCGGGCGGGGGCGCGTGTGCGCGGGCGTGTATGCCTGGCACGAACGCTTTGGCTGGCAGGCAACGGCTGCGCCGGAGATTGAAACCTGGGAACAGCTACTGGGGCGATTAGACGGCCCGGCCACGTTTGCGGGTGAAATTTCGGCCGAAGCGCATAAGCGTATTCGAGCTGCCGGCAAGGGGTTTCAAGCCGTTGGAGCAGCCGCCGGGGTGCGACGGGCAGGCTACCTGGCGGAATTGGGTTGGCGGCGATGGCGTAGCCAAAAGCTGGATGACCCGGCGGCCCTAACGCCCATTTACTTGCGGGAACCGACCGGCCAAAAGTCGCCATGACTGAATTCGCCGTTTTGCCATTAGACACGCCGGTGTTGCCGTTGGTGGTGCGTCCCATGCAACTGGCGGATATTCCGGGCGTGCTCGCCATTGAAGAGACGGCGCTGCCCACCCCCTGGACGGCCGACGGCTATATCTACGAGTTGACGCGCAATGTGCTGGCCCATTACTTTGTGCTGGAATTTCGGCCGAATCCTCCCCTTCCCACCCCCGCGGACTCTCTATTGGGCTACGCCGGCTACTGGCTCATCGCCGACGAAGTCCACATCAGCATCATCGCCACCCATTCCGCCTGGCGCGGCCACGGTCTGGGCGAATGGCTCCTCCTCTCTGTTTTGCAGGACGCCTGGGCCTGGCGCCCGCTTTTAGCTACCCTGGAAGTCCGCGAACACAATCAGATCGCTCAGAGTCTCTACGCCAAGCTAGGTTTCACTCTCCGCGGGCGGCGCAAGCGTTATTACAAAGACACCGGGGAAGACGCCTGGCTAATGACCGTTGAGCCGTTTGATGCGGTTTACCATCAACACCTGGAGCAACTCGCCATCGCCTGCGCTCACCGCCTGACGCACGCCTTCGCCTCCCTCCAGGTCTCATCTGCTCTTAAGTAAAGTCGGTTGAAATCTCGCCTGCTTTCTCATATACTTTAATATACCATCCTTACTGTCGTTCAATCGGGAGAGTAGCCTATGTTCGAGTCAGCTAATCGGCGTCGCCCATCTATTATCTTGTTCACCCTGGGAGTTGTCTTAATCGTGTTGGTCGGGGCGGTCGCCCTCTCTCCCCGTCCGGCATCCGCCAACGCCATCACAGATAACAACTGCACAAGCTACTGGAGCCCGCCTTCCAGCCGGAACGCCTTTTTTTACCCTGAATTACACGCCACCTACTGGTATTGGCGCTATGACGCCACGGTTCCCGGCGGGCAGAATATCTCCTTTCGCCTTCAGGGGCAGTATCCCGTCGCGCGCAACAGCAGTTACCACTTCTACCCCACCCAAAACGGGGGTTCGGCCGATAATTCCTTGCGCGACGTGCAAATCATCCCCGATCCCGGCAGCGTAAACCCGTCTCTACCGGGCATAGACCGCCACGCGCTCAATCGTTCTTTCACCCTCTGGATTTTACCCGTCGATAACCAGCGGGATGAGCCCAATACGCTCAGCATCACGCCCGACAGCACGATGCCCACCTTCATGTTGCGCGCCTATCGCGCCGACTATGGGTATGAATATGGCGGCGTGCCCCTGCCCACCATAGAATCCTTCAATGCCACCACCGGTGAACCTGTCCCTTGCCCGCCGGTTCCCGGCTGGATTCCACCTGTCCCGGTTGACCCTGAATTAGGGCCGCCGGCCAGCGATCCCATTCACTTCTATCGATCCGGCGGCGAAGGCTACTATCCGAATGATGACAACAAATACCTGGTAGCCCGCGGCGACCCGCGCACCTTTGGCAAGATTGCCATTGTCCGCTTCTTCCCGCCTACGTTCCTCGATACCTACCGGCACCCCGAAGCCGTCTTCACTGGCAACGAAGAAGTCCGCTACATGTCGCTCTGCACCGGCGGCCAAATTAGCACACGCACCAGCCAATGTATCGCGGATGACCAGTTTATCCTCAACCAGGATGGGTACTACAATGTGGTTGTCGGCCCAAATGACAATACCCTCCGCGCCGAGGCCAACTCGCGGGGTTACAATTACCTGGTTTGGTACAATCTGAAAACCCCCATGCTCCTTTATCGCCAAATGGTGCCCCACCCTGATTTCATCGGCTCTATCTACAATGTGCCACGCTATGATCCTAACCTACCGGCCGATGGTCAAGAAGCGGAGAATTTCATCGGCCACTACGCGCCTATCGGCCGCTATTGCACCCCCGAAGATTTCATGAATGGCAGCGCTTGCGGCATGCCCGTGCCCCAGCCTCTCCGCCCTTAGCGGCTTGTTCCATTCTCATAAGCCGCTGACCGACAGGGCTTGTGCGCCAAGTGGGTGCGCAAGCCCTGTTTTCATTGGGAAAGTGGCCTGCGAACCCACCCATCCAGTATAATGCGCTCGGCAAAACGCGATAGATTCGGCCGAAACGATGCGACAGAACCGTGAACGTTGGCGAGCTATTGAAGCCCGTCTTGGACGAGAAAGTGAAATCTGGCTGGCAACCGTGCGCGCCGATGGACGCCCCCATCTCGCGCCCTTATG
>JAYRVN010000514.1:0-3458 GCA_041918535.1 Chloroflexota bacterium | reverse complement strand
TGGCGCGGCATGACTGAGCGCACGCCCGTTTTGCCCGACCGTGTGGCCGGCGCCTTTGATCTTACCGGCTACATTTTAGCCAACGCCTTGCCCTCCGCGCTCAGAACCATGACCCAGAACTATCTCCTGGTGATCGTTATCGGCTTGGGGCTGCTCACGCTGGCTTTCCTGGGCACGCTAATCCGGCGCGTGGCGCGGCGCTGACGCCCCGCGATTTGGGCGCTCGATAATGCCCGGCGTTTACTTGCCTCTAACGCAAATCAGCTATCATGGTAAAGGCGTTGACCACCATTAGCTACTTATACATCAGTCATTGAGGAAGTTGTATGACCACGGGTGAAAAATATCCCTTCAAAGCGGAAATTCAGCAATTGCTGCATATCCTGGTACATTCCCTGTATAAAGACCGGGAGATTTTTCTGCGCGAACTAATCTCGAACGCTTCCGACGCCTTGGTGCGTTTGCAGTTTGAGATGCTAACCAACCCCGACGTGCTTGACCCTGAAGTGGAACTCGCCATCTACTTGAGCCTGACTGAAGAGAATGGCGAGAAGACGTTGATTGTGCGCGACACCGGCATTGGCATGACGGCGGTCGAAATGGCGCAAAATCTGGGCACGATCGCGCAATCGGGCGCGCGCGAATTCATGGATTCGTTGAAAGACGGGCAAGGGACGGCGACGGAGATTATCGGCCGATTCGGGGTCGGTTTCTACTCGGTGTATATGGTCGCCCAAAACGTGCGTGTTGTCTCTCGCAGTTATCGCCCCACGGCTGAACCTGCCGCCTGGGTCTGCGACGGCAGCGACAGTTTCCGCCTGGAATCGGCCGATAAAGCCGACCGGGGCACGGAAATCCATATCCTGTTCAAGGCAGATGCCGCTGAAATTGCCGATCCGGGTCGCCTGCAACAGATCATCCACCAGCATTCCGACTACATTAATTTCCCCATCTACCTGGAAGGTCGGCAGATCAACCAGCGCCAATCCTTATGGCGCAAGATTCCCGCCGAGGTGAGCGAGGACGATTACACCCATTTCTACCAGCAGATGACGTTGGACATGGCCCCGCCCCTGGCCCACATCCACTTCACTTCAGACTCGCCGGTAGATGTGCGCGCCTTGTTGTTCATCCCGACCACGCCGGAACGGCCTGTCTTCTCGATGCGCAAAGAGCCGGGCGTGAAGCTCTACTCCAACAACGTCATGATCCAGGAGTATTGCAAAGATTTGTTGCCGGAGTGGTTGGCTTTTGTGGACGGCGTGGTGGATTCTGAAGCCTTGCCGCTCAACGTCAGCCGCGAAACAGTGCAAAACAATCGCCTCGTGCGTCAACTGGGGCGCACGATCTATAAGCGCGTTCTGCGCACATTGACGCACCTCGGCGACAATGAGCCGGATAAATATGCCGCCTTCTGGCAAGCATTCAACCGTTACCTAAAGGAAGGCGTCGCGCGCGACCCCGCCAGCATAGAAGATATTCAGCCGTTGCTGCGCTTCACCTCGTCCAAATCCGACGGCCAGTTGACGGCGTTGGCAACGTATGTCGGTCGTATGGCGGAAGGACAACCGGCGATTTATTATGTCATGGCGGACAACGTGGAGTCGGCCGCGCATAGCCCTCACCTCGATCCCTTCCGCGCACGCGCCTGGGAAGTGCTTTACCTGGTGGATCCGCTTGACGCCTTCTTGGTGAACAGTCTGACGGAATATCAGGGCAAGAAGCTGCAAAATGTCGACGCCGCCGGGTTGGAATTGCCGGAGACAGAGGAGACGCCCGAAGAGGATTCGGCCGAATCGGCCGCCCTCTCCGACAAAGCCTTCAACTTGTTCATCAGCCGCTGCGTCACCACCCTCGGTCGGAGCGTTCTGGAAGTGCGACCCTCCAAAGTCCTCACCGATAACCCGGTGCGCCTGGTTGCGCCCGACAATCAACCCGGACACAATTTTGAGCGCTTGCAACGCCTCATGCGTCAGGATTATGCCACGCCGCAACGCATTTTGGAGGTCAACCGTCGTCATCCGATCGTCGTCAACATCGCCCGCCAGTTGGAACACGATCCGTCAGCCTCCATCATCAATCTCACCATCGAACAACTTTATGAGAGCGCCCTGGTGCAAGAAGGCTTACACCCGAACCCGGCCGCCATGCTCACGCGCATTCAGAAAATCATGGAATGGGCGTCGGCCGTTCAACCCTGAGAGGCATCGGCTAGGGGCGGCAATCGCTGTCCCATAGCCGAGCGCCTGCCCACATGCCCGACCTCATCAATCTCTTTCTCAATCTTGACACCTACCTGGCGCTAGTCATTGAGCAACTCGGTGTGTGGGTCTATGTGTTGATGTTTCTGGTAGTGTGTCTGGAAACCGGGTTAGTTGTCACACCCTTCTTGCCCTCCGATCCCCTCCTGTTTGTGGCAGGCGCGCTCAGCGCTCTCGGCGATCTGAATCTCGGTGTGCTGCTGTTGCTCTTTGTGACGGCGGCGCTGCTCGGCGACGCCGCCAATTACAAACTGGGCGGCTTGATTGGCCCCCGGCTTTTCAGCGGACGTATCCCCTTTCTAAAACCCCGCCACCTGGTGCAAACGCACGAATTTTATGATCAGTACGGGCTGATGACGATCATGTATGCCCGGTGGCTGCCTATGTTGCGCACGCTGGCGCCTTTTGTGGCCGGGATGGGCGCTATGTCCTACCGCACCTTCCTGCGCTATAACGCGCTGGCGGTGACGGTGTGGGTGTTGTTCAATCTCGGCATAGGCTATTTTTTCGGTAATGTCCCGTTCGTCAAAGAGAATTTCGGCCTGGTAGTGTTAGCCATCATTCCATTGTCTTTTTTGCCCGCGCTCTTCAATTATCTGCACCGGCGGGCCGCGCATAAACACAGCCTCTCCCAACGTGGCTAGATTGCGCGACGGGTGCGGCTTTATGTGTCGCCATAGGCGAACAAATCGCCGATGGATTGGCGGTGGTAGTTGCGCCGGATGGCGTCACTAAAGATAGAGGCGACGGATAAAACGCGGAGATTCGGCCGAATCGCCTCCGGTTTGATCGCCACTGTGTCTGTGGTCACAATCTCCCGGATTTGCGGAACGGCCGCCAGCCGATCCAGCGCCCCGCCCACAAACACCCCATGCGTGCAAGTCACGTATATCTCCTCCACCCCATGATCCACCAGGATTTGGCTCAACTCCACCACGCTTGTACCGGTGGCAATCTCATCGTCGAAGATGATCACGCGCTTATAGCCTTGCACCGTCTTGCCCACAATCGTGTCAATCCGCACCAGCGTATCCGATACCCGTTCTTTGCTGCCCGTCGCCATACGCAGACCCAACTGCTCGGCAAAGCGGCCGGCCGACTTGGCCTGACCGGCGTCCGGTGTGACTACAATCGCTTCGGTCAATGCCTTCTCCCGAAAATAACGCGTGAACGTCGGGCGCGCCGTCAGCGGATCGG
>JAYRVN010000513.1:0-9780 GCA_041918535.1 Chloroflexota bacterium | reverse complement strand
GTTGCGCCCTTGATGGGAGCAGGCCGCACAAGTGCCAGCGCGGTTTTGACATCGGAAATTCGTTGCAAAACTTTGACGTCGGATGTCGATGAGAAGCGGCTTTGCAGGTTGTCAAGGCATACCCGCGCGTCGTCAGCTTGTTTTAAAGCTAATAAAGCAAATGCTTTATTGCGTAGATACTTTGAGACATGTTGAGCTATGTGGTCACCATGTGGTGGGCCAAAGTTCTGGTTGATTTCGGCAATGTTCCATTTGTCAAGTAGGCCCGGGCAAAGTTTTTGAACCTGAGGCTCGTTCTGTCCAAAAACCCGCAATACTTTTTCGAATTCCTGTGAATTGAGAGCATGCACCGCAAGATTGTTTATTCCGGTCAGCAAATATGAGATAGGTTCTGCCTTTGCGTCAAATGAAAGCTCTGCTACGTCATTGAGGTACGTAAGGGTGAGGTCAATAACGGTTTGGAGCGCGGCTTCACTTTTTGCCCGATCGTTCAAAAGAATGGAAAGCAGGCCAATTTCGAAATTAGCCTTGACAAATATCGCGAATGCGTCTCTAGGTATGCCGGTGCCCCTAAAGATTTCTAAGAAAGTGTCGCGAATTTTCTCGTAACAGGCTAAAGCGCTTGCACGATCTGATTTGTAAATGAGTGCGCCTTTTAGCCACAAAATCCTCGCAAACAACAACGCAGTATCAAGATCAACATATGGCGACAAAACAGCCAACGCACTTTCGACTAGGAGTGGTGTCTCTTGCTTTGACGAACTATCTGCGAGACGAAGGGCAGATTGATAAAGTTGATCAGCGTTTGAAATCGCGTTCTGTTTTGTAGTGTTCAGTTCAGAGTGAAATTGGAGATCGGACTGAAGTTGGTAATCTGCCGCCACCAATTCCAAAATTTGCTTGCTATGTATTACCTCATAAGCAATTTGGCGAATGTACTGAAAATGTAAATCTTCGTTGCGGCGTTGGGCACCGGCGCTCGCGCCGCCAAACGAAATAGGCTCCCAAGGTCCGTCAATGAGAAGTTCAAGGTGTCGTGGAACGATTTCATCGACGTGAGCACCTCCAACTTTGTTCGCAGTGTCGAGAATGATAGTGCGCCGCGAATATCGAACACGTTCGTATACGGAAACTATTTCCGTATTCCACCATTCTTGATACGTAACAAGAGTTAAATTAGCGCGATCCAACTTGGCTTTCCAGCCAGACTTTTGACCACCCACAAAGGTTAAGCCGCCTTCATATACAATTGCATTGGTAGGGGCACCATTAGGTTCGCATGAAGATTGAAGATGGATGTTTTCCGCATTTAGATGTCTAAGCAAGGACGTTGAGCGGTTGGACGAGTGAAATATAACCCGCAGGGAACCAGCCATGGAAATCGCTTCACTTTCATGGCCGCGATCAAAACTACGGCAGGCGCGCCAAAGAATTTCGAGCTGCTGTCTTAGAATAGTTTGGAATCGCATTTAGGTAGCGCAACCTAACCATTAGGATGCGGAGTCAATCCGCCTATCTAGCCCATTTGGGGCTTGATAGCGGAAAATTTGGCGTAGAGATTGTACGCGAGGGCGATAGGCAGTCACCGAAAATCACACTTATTCTTGCCTCCTGGCTCGCGTTGGAGGTGCGTTGGCTGTTTTTGCCGCCGCCAAGCCCACATCACCCTGGGTCATGATACGCAACTGACGGTCAACACCGTTCTCGCTGTCGCCGGCAGACACACCGATTGTCAGGTATTGGCCAGGCCGATATAGGATCAACGGCGCATCTGACGCGCATGTTACAATAACCCGCATAGCCTGTCAAGGACAATCGGCGGGCTGGCGGGCCTCAATTTCGGCCGAATCCTTGACGCGGGTTGACCTCGGCTGTATAGTATGCCTAATTGGAAACGGTTCCAAGTGGGCAGATTGGATAAGAGCGACGTGGATAGAGCGATGGCGACCGTCACAATCCGCGATGTAGCCAAACGGGCCGGTGTGGGCATCGGCACGGTCTCGCGGGTCCTCAACCGCAATCCAAACGTCAGCGCAGCCACGCGGCAACGGATTTTAGAGGCGATAACGGAACTGGATTTTCGGCCGAATCTCACCGCCCAACGTTTATCCCGCGGCCGTACCTCCGTCATCGGCATCATCGGCCCGCTATTCATCACCGAATCCTATGTGCGACGTTTGCAAGGCGTCGAATCCATTCTCTCGAATAGTGACTATGACCTGGTTTTGTTCAATGTTGAAACGGTCGAACAGCGCGAGCGCGTCTTTCAGCGCGTAGCGCGTCGTGAACGCGTGGATGGGTTGATTATCATGTCCATTTGCCCCACCGAGCAAGAAGTGCTGCGTCTGGCCGCCGCCGGCACACCGACGGTGCTGGTGGATGCTGCCCACCCCCAACTCAACTACGTAGCGGTTGACGACGTGGCCGGCGGCGAACTAGCCACGCAACATCTGCTCCAATTGGGCCACCGCAAAATCGGCTTCATGAGCGACCGCCTGGATGATCCACTGAATTTCACCGCCAATCGCGACCGCCTGGCTGGCTATCAGATTGCGCTGGCCGAGGCCGGCGTTGACATTTCGCCCCACTACCACGTGCAGGGTCATCGCGGCGGACAAGAAACGCGGGAGATGGCGCTCAAATTGCTATTATCGGCCGATCCGCCCACCGCCATTTTCGCCGCTAGCGACACCCACGCCCTCGGCGCGCTCGAAGCCGCCCGTGAACTCAATCTCCAGGTCCCGACCCACCTCTCCGTCATCGGCTACGACGACATCGGCGTCGCCCGCCATCTGCGCCTTACCACCATCCGCCAACCCCTCTTTGAAACCGGCGTTGAAGGCATCCAACTCCTGCTGGCGCTTATCAATACGGCGCCGGCCGGCCTGCATCAAACCTGGCTGCCGGTGGACCTGGTCATTCGCGCCACCACCGCCGCGCCCTCAACCCATTTCCAATCTAACCCATCCAGGAGGCGCCTTCCAACCAAACCACTCAACTGATACAGTCACCCCGTTGTTTAACCGGAAAATTACTTTTGGAGGAGATGTTACCATGCGTGTTCGTAAGTTGTTGATCCTATTCAGCCTGTTCCTGGCCCTGGGCCTCATCCTGACCGCCTGTGGCGGAGCTGAGGAACCGACTCCCACTACCGTCAGCGAAATGGCTATGCCTGAGGTTTCCTTCGCCTATGCCCCCGGCGGTTTTTTGGAAAAAGCCATTCAAGGCGAATACAAAGGCACTAAAGTGACGGTGGACGGCCCCTTTGCCGACGCCGACAGCGTGAAGTTCGAGAAATCCGTTGAGGAATTCAAAACAGTCACCGGCATTGACGTCGTTTACATCGGCGGCAAGGAGTTCGAAGGCTCCATCTCCATTCGCGTGGACGCCGGCGACGCCCCCGACATTGCCGACTTCCCCCAACCCGGCGTCATGGGCAACTTTGCGCGCCAGGGCAAAGTCGTTGACCCCACCACCTTCATCTCCATGGACTGGCTCAAGCAGCAATACAACCAGAGCTGGATTGACATGACCACCGTCACCGGCCCGGATGGCAACGCCATGATCGGCGGCGTCTTCCATCGTTTCAACGGCAAGAGCCTGGTGTGGTATCCCAAGGATGATTGGGATGCGGCCGGCTATGTCATTCCGCAAACCTGGGAAGAGTTATTAGCGCTTTCCGACCAGATCGTGGCCGACGGCGACGCGCCGTGGTGCGTCGGCATCGAGTCCGGCGCTGCCACCGGTTGGCCCGCCACCGACTGGATGGAAGAAGTCATGCTGCGCACGACTTCCCTGGAAAACTACGACAAATGGACCAAAGGTGATCTTCCCTTTAGCTCGCCTGAAGTGAAGAAAGCGGCCGAAACCCTGGCCCAAATCTGGTTCAACGACGCCTATGTGCTGGGCGGCACCGCCTCTATCGTCAGCACCAACTTCGGCGATTCGCCCAAGCCGATGTTCGAGAATCCGCCCCGTTGCTGGATGCACAAGCAAGGCAACTTCATCACCGGCTTCTTCCCCGAAGGCGCGCAAGCTGGCGTAGACTACAGCTTCTTCTACCTGCCGGCGATTGACCCCGCCTACGGCAAACCGTTCCTGGTGGCCGGCGACATCATGACCATGTTCAACGACCGCCCCGAAGTGCGCGCGCTAATGGAGTACTTCACTACGCCGCAATCGGCCCGCGGCTGGTTGGAGACTGGCGGCGCGTTGGCGGCCCATGCTTCGGCCACGCCCGACATGTATGGCGTTGACCTGGAGCGCGGCATTGCCGAACTCGTGGCTCAGGCCACCGCTTTCCGCTTTGACGGCTCAGACTTGATGCCGGGCGAAGTGGGCGCCGGCTCATTCTGGAAAGGCATGAGTGACTGGGTGGCCGGCACGGCCGACCTGGATACCGTCCTGGCCGAGATTGACGCCTCCTGGCCGCGGTAAGTTAGGTCTGTGAAAAGCAGGCTGCCGGACATCCGACAGCCTGCTTTTTTCATTGGCAACGTTTTAGCCTGCGATAGACAGCGGAGGCTATCACCGGCTCTTCCATGAAACGGAGGATGTATGAACAGTATTGAGGCGTCGGAAAGGGATAACCCGGGCGTCGTGGCGCGGGTCCTGGCTCTGGTCGGGCGTGTTGCGCTCATGTTCGCGATTCCGCTCATCGCCTTTTGGGTACTCTACCGCGGCTTTCTCTTTTTGCGCGCGGGCGATACGCCCAAGGCCTTGATCGCCGTCATTGCCATCCTTTGGGGTGTGGGCGGGGTGGCTCTTTTATACTGGATTTTCAACTGGCTGGTTGAATCCTTGCCGAAAAAGTGGACGGCGCGCTTGCAGCCCTACGTTTTCGTGGGGCCGGCTATGGCAATTCTGACCTGGTATCTGGCATTGCCGACGCTACGCACCTTCTGGCTGAGCTTGTTTGGGCGCGACGGCCCGCCCAAGTTGCAGGGCGGCCTCTTAAACGGCCTGAGCGCTTTGCGCGAAGCGTCGGTGGGTTTGAGCAATTATGTGACTCTGTTTACCGATCGCCAAATGTGGGAGGCGATTCGCAACAACATTGTCTTTTGGATTCTGATCGGTGTGCCGCTAACGGTGGCTTTTGGCCTCTTAGTGGCCGTGCTATCGGATCGGGTGCGTTGGGAGCGCCTGGCCAAGTCGCTGATTTTTCTGCCGATGGCGATCTCGTTTGTCGGCGCGGGCGTGATCTGGAACTTTGTGTATGCCGAGCGTCCGTTGAACCAGCCGCAGATCGGTTTGCTAAACGCAATCATGGTGACTCTGGGTGGTCAGCCGCAGAATTGGCCGCGCTACGCCTCAATCATTCCCTGGAACAATGTGTTTCTGGTAATCATTATGGTGTGGTTGCAGGCGGGCTTTGCCATGGTGCTGTTCTCGGCGGCGCTGAAAGGTATTCCAGGCGAGATGCTCGAGGCGGCGCGGGTAGATGGCGCGACAGAAGTGCAGGTGTTCTTCCGCATTATGATCCCGCACATTCGCGGGACTATCGTGACCGTGACAACCACAGTCGTAATTTTCACGCTGAAGATATTCGATGTAGTGTGGGTTATGACGGGCGGGCGGTTCGGCACGGAAGTGATCGCCACGAACTTTTATCGAACATCCTTTACGGCGCTAAATCGCGGGCTGGGTTCGGCGATTGCCATTATCTTGCTAATCGCCGTTATCCCGGTAATGGTTTATAACTTGCGGCAATTCCGTGAGAGGGAGGGCTTCTAACATGACTAAGCCAAAGACGCGCCGCTGGGTTGGGCCGCTGTTTGTCAACGGTGTTTTGCTGTTGGTTATTTTGTTGTGGTCTGTGCCCACATTTGGTCTGTTGATCTCTTCGTTTCGGCAGCGCGAGGATATTGCATCTTCGGGCTGGTGGTCGGTGTTCCCGCATCGAGACTGGAAAACGACGAGCGAGATCAATATCACGGAGTTGAATCTGAACCCGGACGCGCCGATGAGCATAGAGCAGTGCGGCGGCACGTATACATTTGATGAGTTGCGGGCCGGGGTGCAGACGGGAGAGAAGACGCGCTGCCAATGGGTGGGGAATAAACGGCTCGGCCGAATCGAGTTCCAGGAGTTTGGCTGGGCGACTCGCGCCAACCTCACGTTGGAGAACTATAGCCAGGTGCTCACGGGCAAAGACTTTGAATACAAGAACCCCACTACCGGCGCCAACGAGGTTATCCCCGGCGACGACTTCTCCGGCGCTATCTTTAACAGCATTGCCGTCACCATTCCGGCGACCATCATCCCGATCTTGATCGCCGCCTTCGCCGCCTATGGCTTTGCCTGGATGCGCTTCCCCGGGCGGCGCTGGTTCTTCATCCTGGTGATCGCCTTGCTGGTGGTGCCGCTGCAAATTGCCCTGACGCCCATCTTACGCGACTACAACACATTGGGCATCAACGGCACTTTTCTGGCCATCTGGCTGGCGCACACCGGTTTCGGTCTCCCGCTGGCGACCTATCTGCTCTACAACTACATCAGCACCTTGCCGCGTGAAACGCTCGAATCCGCTTTCATTGACGGCGCTTCCCATTTTACCGTCTTCACGCGCCTGATCCTGCCGCTATCTGTGCCGGCGCTGGCCTCCTTCGCCATCTTCCAATTTCTATGGGTGTGGAACGACTTCCTGGTGGCGCTGGTGTTCCTGGGCAGCGACCCGGAGCTGAAAGTGGTGACCATGCGCTTGAACGATATCATCGGCTCGCGCGGCGATGATTGGCATTTGCTGACGGCGGGCGCGTTCATCTCTATGCTTCTGCCGCTGATTGTGTTCTTCTCGCTGCAGCGCTACTTTGTGCGCGGCTTGCTAGCCGGCTCGGTGAAGGGTTAAGCCTCGGGCCGAGAAGTGGAAGGGCCGACTATGTTACACTTTCCCAAAGGGTTTATGTGGGGGGTAGCCACATCGGCGTATCAAATTGAAGGGGCTGTCAACGAGGATGGGCGGGGCGAATCCACCTGGGATCGCTTTGCTCATACGCCGGGCAAAATCAAGGACGGCTCGACGGGCGATGTGGCTTGTGACCATTACCACCATTGGGCGGATGATATTGCCAGCATGCAGGCGTTAGGGATTCAAGCCTATCGCTTTTCGATTGCCTGGCCGCGTATCTTGCCGGCGGGGCGGGGGGCGGTGAATCAGCCGGGGATTGATTTTTACAGCCGGCTGGTGGACGGGTTGTTGGCGGCGGGGATTCGGCCGATTCCCACGCTCTTTCACTGGGACCTGCCGCAAGCCCTGCAAGACGCCGGCGGCTGGCCCAACCGGGACAGCGTCGCCGCTTTTACCGACTACGCCGACGTAATCAGCCGCGCCCTGGGCGATCGTGTGAAGGATTGGATCACCCACAACGAACCCTGGTGTACCACCATGCTGGGGCATGTCCTGGGCGTACACGCCCCCGGCCTGCGCGACTGGTATGCCGGTTTGCGCACGGCGCACCACGTCTTACTCTCGCACGGAGAGGCGGCGGCGCGTTTACGCGCCAATACGCCGGGCGGCCGGGTGGGCATCGCCTTGAATTTTGAGCCGGCGGTGGCGGCCAGCCCCAGTTCGGCCGATTTTCATGCCGCGCGCTGGTGGGATGGTTACTTTCATCGCTGGTTCCTGGACCCGATTTTCGGCCGAAACTACCCCGCCGATATGGTGGACTATTACACCCGCGCCACTTTCCTGCCCCACGGCCTTGACTTCGTTCAACCCGGCGACCTGGACATCATCGCCACACCCCTCGACTTCTTCGGCGTCAATTACTACACCCGCCATGTGGCGCGCGGCAGCAGCCCCGACAATCTGCCGCAAACTATCTTCCCCGCCCCCGAAGCCGAACGCACCCAAATGGGCTGGGAAGTGGTCCCCGACACCTTCTATGACCTGATCAACCGGCTGCATTTTGAATACCGCATCCCCCAAATTCTCATCACCGAGAACGGTTGTAGCTATATTGACCATCCCGACGCCGCCGGCCGGGTGGCCGACCCCCGGCGAATTGCCTTTCTGGATGGGCATTTGCGCGCCCTGCACCGCGCTATGCAAAACGGCGCGCCGGTCATGGGCTACCTGCAATGGTCGCTGCTGGATAACTACGAATGGGCCGAAGGCTACACCCAACGCTTCGGCCTGGTCTACGTGGACTACGCCACCCAACAACGCGTCATCAAAGATAGCGGCTACTGGTATCGGCAAGTCATTCAGGCCAACGCCCTGGAGGAGCCTTGAGCGTCATGCCGGCAGCCTGGTATCAAGAAGCGGTCTTCTACGAGCTCTACCTGCGCGCCTTTTGCGATAGCAACGGCGACGGACACGGCGACCTGCGCGGGGCGTTGAGCAAACTGGATTATTTACAATCCCTGGGCGTCAATTGCCTGTGGCTGTTGCCGCACTATCCCTCGCCCCTGCAAGATGACGGCTACGACGTGGCCGATTATTACGGCGTGCATCCCGACTACGGCACGTTGGCGGATTTTCGGGCCCTCGTGGCCGGCGCGCACGCGCGCGGGATGCGCGTGGTGACCGATCTGGTGCTCAACCACACCTCAGACCAGCATCCCTGGTTCCAGGCGGCCCGCCGCGACCGGCAGTCGCCTTACCATCATTACTATGTCTGGAGCGACACCGGCGCCGAGTATAGCGGGATTCGCCGGGTCTTCCCTGATTTCGAGCCGTCCAATTGGACGTTTGACGCGGCGGCTGGGCGTTACTACTGGCATCGCTTCTTCCGCAGCCAGCCGGATTTGAACTTCGACAACCCGGCGGTGGCTGAGGAAATGTGGCGCATTGTCCGCCATTGGCTTGATCTGGGCGTAGACGGTTTTCGCCTGGATGCCGTGATCTATTTGTACGAACGGGAAGGCACAGACGGCGCGGGCCTGCCCGAAACCCACGCTTTCATTCGCCAACTGCGCCACTTGCTGGAGAGTGAATATCCCGACCGCATCCTCATCGCTGAAGCCAATGATTGGCCGCAACGGCTGATGGCCTATTTTGGCGCGGACGATGAGTGCCATCTGTGTTTCAACTTTCCCCTCATGCCGCGCCTTTACCTGGCGCTCTTACAGGCGGATAAAAAGCCCCTGGTGGACATCATCAACGCCACGCCCGCCCCGCCGCCGCGCGCGCAATGGCTCAACTTTCTGCGTAACCATGATGAATTGACGTTAGAAATGGTGACGCCGGAAGAGGGCGCGGCGCTATATGCCGCCTACGCGCCTGACCCGCGGATGCGGATCAATAACGGCATCCGGCGACGGCTGGGGCCGCTAGTCGGCCACGATCAACGGCGCTGGCGGCTGCTCAAGGCGCTCTTGCTGGCGCTGCCCGGCGCGCCGATTCTCTATTATGGGGATGAAATCGGCCTGAGCGATAACATCGCCTTGCCCGACCGCTATGGCTGTCGCACGCCGATGCAGTGGGACGCGTCGCCGAGCGCCGGTTTCACCAGCGCGGCGACGCCTTTTCTGCCGGTCAATGCGGATTATGCGGCGGTGAATGTGGCCGCGCAGGCCGCCGACGCGGACTCCTATTTGAATTGGACGCGCCGCCTGATTCACGCCCGTCAAGCCAGCCCGGCCCTGCGGCGCGGCGCGCTGACCTGGCTGGAGAGCGCGCCGCCGGCGGTTGTGGCGTTTCGGCGGCAGACGGCGGATGAGTCGGTCTTGTGCGTGGCTAACTTGAGCGACCAACCACAGGCGCACGGATTCGGCCGATTCCGCGCGCATGACAAACTGGGCCAGACCTGGGACCCCGTGTGGTTACCCCCCTATGCC